>DXHF01000207.1 GCA_019113605.1 Candidatus Paenibacillus intestinavium | reverse complement strand
ACTCAAAACATCCGACTGTGATCACGATGTATCTCAGGGTAGCGTAGTCGACGGCGAAGCTGCCCTCCATCGAAAGCCTGCGTGTGCTCGTGTGCTCATAACGCACACATTGCAGGAGTTCGTTTCATAGTTGGATGCTGATAGGCAAACCCAAAAGACTTAGAACGCGATGATATATCGTTGTTCTAAGTCTTTTTTTGTTATGGAGGAAGTTAGAAAAAAAGACTAAAATAATATTTTATGACAACACTATACAATATGAATAAGCTTATGCTTTCGAAGTGCTTTTTGTCATACGAAAGTAATATAGGAAGAACGAAAAGTTTTAGGAGGAGACAGCATGAGATATACTTCGATGTGGAAACGAATAAAGCGAAAACTTAAGCAGAATGGTAGCATGCGACGAAAATTGTTTCTTGCATTGCATATGAAAATTTTATTTAGTAGTATAGTATTTCTCTGCTTCTATGCAATGAGCGTTGGAACGATTAATGCTCAACTGCAACAAAGCTATATTGTTAATTATGAAATTGATGATCTATCTACATGGCTTAATGGCGATAAGAAAATCCAGACCATTTTACACCGTGTCTATGTATGTGGAGAAGAAATAGAGCAATTAGATGAACTAAATTACGAAAAGGTTGTCATCATGGCAGAGCAAAATCCTAATTGGGAGCTAACGGTCGATCAATCTTATACATTAATTCGTTTCGTTGAGAAAATAGATGATTTATCTCCTTATTGTAAGAAAAATGCTTTCTTTGGAGTAAATAGTGAAGGCGAACTTTCGTTGTTTGATGGGCTGCCATCTGAAGAAAAAATAATGAAAACATTTTTTCAATTGAATGTCCCTTATTTAGAAAGTAGTTTACCTGATCAAGAGCTCGAACATTTAATGACAGGTATTCGAATTAGAGATATCGATGAATATGACAGCGTGCTGTCTACGTATAGTGAATATAGTATGGAGCGTTTTTTGCAACATGAGAATGCGATGTCAGAAGCGATAGAGCAATAGTTAAAAGATTTATCGGATTAATTGCCGATAAGTCTTTTTTTTGTAGACTCCTTATTGAAAACTGAAACATTTGTTCTCATAGCAACTAACATTTGCTATAATGTACGTTAGACAAGCTTTCATAAGAAATGATAATATTATTATTTACTGGATAGAGAATTGTCTAGCAGATTATTAGAGGTGATGGAATGCGAGTGCTAGGAATTGATCCAGGGATTGCAATCGTCGGTTTTGGATTTATTGATAAAGAAGGTCATAAATTGACACCGGTTCAATATGGCGCTATTCAGACGGTAGCTCATACTCCACAAGCGGAGCGATTGTTACAAGTATATGAGTCAGCAGGCGCATTAATGGATAAATATAAGCCTGATACTGTTGCGATAGAGAAGCTATTTTTCAATCGAAATGTTACAAATGCTTTTGCGGTAAGTGAAGCTAGAGGTGTTGTTACATTAGCAGCTGCACAGCGCGGCTTACCTATTGGAGAATATACTCCACTGCAAATTAAACAAGCTGTTGTTGGCTACGGTAAAGCTGAGAAGAGACAGGTGCAAGAGATGGTGAAAATGTTTTTAAAGCTTAGTGCTATTCCTAAGCCTGATGATGTAGCAGATGCATTAGCAGTGGCCATATGTCATGCACATTCGGTAGTGTTAACACAAAAAATTAATGAGGTGAAGCATCAATGATCGATTATCTTAAGGGGCATGTTGCTTTTATTGAAGCTGATTATGCAGTAATCGAAGTAAATGATATTGGTTATCGTGTGTTTTCGCCTAATCCATATGCACTTCAAGCGATGCCGCAACCAACAACTGTACATATTCATTATCATACACGTGAGGATGCTACTTTATTATTTGGTTTTGAGTCGAGACAGCAAAAGGCATTATTCCGTAAATTGCTTGACGTATCAGGTATTGGTCCAAAAGTAGCTATGGGCATGCTATCAGGAGGTAAGCCTGAGCAATTAGTAGCTGCTATTCAGCAAGATAATCTTACTTATCTCACAAAACTACCAGGGGTTGGTAAAAAAACAGCGCAACGTATTGTGCTTGACCTGAAGGATAAGTTAGATAGTATCGGAATCGATCTGCATGGTGGAGCGCTTAGCAGCTTTACATTACAGTATGAAGATGCTCCACATGAAGCAATTGCTGAAGGAAGAGCGTGGAAAGAAGCGAAGGATGGCTTGAAGGCTCTAGGTTATACAGAGACAGAACTAGATCGTGCATGGCAAGTGTTACAGCATGAAGTTGCCGCGGACGAGCAGGTTGATCAGCTGATGAAGAAGGCATTACAACAGCTATTTAAAGGATGACGGAAAGGGGTCAAGCTGAAATGGATGATCGAATCATATCCGCCAATCTAATGATGGAAGAACAAGCGGTGGAGCTTAGCTTGCGTCCTCGTTATTTGAATGAATATATTGGACAATCTAAAGTAAAAGAAACATTAAGTATTTATATTGAAGCTGCTAAACTACGTAAGGAATCATTGGATCATGTCCTATTATACGGACCACCAGGATTAGGGAAGACGACGCTTTCTAATATTATTGCCAATGAGCTAGGCGTTAGCTTGCGCACAACATCTGGACCAGCCATTGAGCGTCCGGGTGATCTTGCTGCACTACTTACTAATTTACAAGAAGGCGATGTGCTATTTATTGATGAGATTCATCGGCTACATCGTTCAGTAGAAGAAGTATTGTATCCAGCAATGGAGGACTTTGCGCTTGATATTATGATTGGTAAAGGGCCGAGTGCGCGCTCCGTTCGATTAGATCTCCCGCCATTCACATTGATTGGTGCAACGACAAGAGCAGGACAACTTTCTGCCCCGCTAAGAGATCGCTTTGGCGTAGTCAGTAGACTAGAATATTATAATGTAGATGAGCTAGCGTTTATCGTATCGCGCGCTGCTGAAATTTTGAATGTAGATATTGTTGGCGAAGCATCTCACGAAATTGCATTACGTTCTAGAGGAACACCTCGTATCGCTAATCGCTTGTTAAAGCGCGTTCGTGACTTCGCGCAAGTGCGTGGCGACGGTATCATTACTCATGATATTGCTAATGCAGCGCTTGAATTACTGCAAGTAGACCCGATGGGTTTAGATCATATTGATCATAAAATGTTACATGCAATGATTAATAATTTCTCTGGTCGCCCTGTAGGCTTAGATACGATTGCCGCTACGATCGGTGAAGAATCGATAACGATTGAAGATGTTTACGAGCCATATTTAATGCAAATCGGATTTTTACAGCGTACTCCTCGTGGGAGGGTGGCGACGGAGCAAGCCTATCACCATCTGGGCATCCCCTTCCCTGAGAGGTAAGGTAGTTCAAAATCGTGGACTGTGATCACGCGGATTATGCTAACGTAGTTTACTCGACGGCGAATATGCCCTCCATTGAAAGCCTGTGTGTGCTCGTGTACCAATGACGTACACTGTGCTACTCGTTTTCACTGAAGTGCATCTTCTTGGTGCTGACAGCCCACGATTTTGAACCTCTATTTGAAGCTTCGAGCTAAACATTGTCCGCTTGTGTACTCAGGCGTACACGTTGCTGGGTAATGCTGCGAGGTTGTATAGGTGTTTGTCGCGCGTGAACTCAATACGTTCACGTTGCTGGGGACTCCGGGGAATGATTTCGCACGTTTATTGAATGATAAGGAAGTGAATTTAGAATGAAAATAGCTAAGCAAAGCTTGGTGTTGAGTATCGTATTTACGTTATTACTTTCGCTGTCCATTTCTGCGCCGACGAAGGCGGCAGTTCCGTCTCTTGATCAAATTCGGGTAGCGTTGTTTGTTGATATTCCGAAAAAATATTCCAGTATTACGAAGGTGGCAACATTATCTTCGACTGCTGCGATGAAATTAACGGTGAAATCATCTTCGAATTCTACAGAATGGTTAAGCTTCCCTGCTAATGCTGGGCTGAGATTGGCAATGAATGATTATAAAGTTAATTTGTTTGAATCAACGGATTTCACGGCAGCACAACAAGTGTTTAAGGCTGTGAAAACGGCTGGTGGTACGCCATTTCTAACATCATTAAGTAAAAACAATAAAGTAACGTACCAAGTTCTTGAAGGTGGGTATGCTAGTAATAGTGATGCGACTACGGCAGCTACGAAGTGGAAAAGCAATGTAACATTATCTGCTCTGTTGAAGTCAGCGCCTATGGTATACGGTCCGTACGGACTTGAAAGTGGTAGCTATCCTGCTAAAGCGGATGCACAAGCTGCAGCTGCGAAATTCGGCGCTCAAGGCTTAAATACTACTATTGGTATGAAATTAAACAGTACAGGCAAACTAGAATATTCCGTAGTTGTTGGAATGGTTGGTACGGTAGCTGAGGTTGGGTTAGTAAAGGCAGCTGCCAGTAAAGTAAGTAGTTCGTTGAAAGAGTTGAAAGGTAACGAGGATATACTGCTTTTGAGAGCTGATCATTCGGCAACCGATGCTGCAGCTTCGTCTAATGAATTATATTTATATAATCCACAGTTGACGGTATCGGTAAAAGCAGATAAAGAAGGTCTAATTAAAGTAATAGAGCGTAGTGAGCGATCTTATCGCGGTACTATGGAGGTTGGATCGTTGAACAACGCTATGTATGTCGTGAATGAATTGCCATTTGAGCAATATTTATATTCCGTAGTTGCGATTGAAATGTATCCGTCATGGCCACTAGAAGCATTGAAAGCACAAGCAGTTGCGGCACGTACTTATGCGCTATATTCAGGTATGGGGTTTGTTGTAGCCCATGTCGTTGATACGACGACGAGTCAAGCATACTATGGTGCTAACTCTGAATCAGCCAATACGACAAAGGCAGTTGATGAGACGAAAGGTGAAGTCATTACTTATAATGGTAAATTAATTGAAACATTATATTCTGCCAATGCAGGCGGAGTAACTGCCGATGCCAAAGAAATTTGGAATAACGAGGTTGCTTACTTGAAAAGTGTATCGAGCCCTGATGCGATCGCAGAAAAAGGCTTGAATTATTGGTATCGAGTTGTGCTACCGAATGGAAAAGTAGGATATATTCGCGATGACTTGGTTGAAGATACAGGTAAGACCAATGAAGCAGGTAAACCAATTTTATTATCTAATACTGACGCGACAAATATTCGTCGTAATCCACTTGTGCAAGCCGAGATTCCAGCTGTCACGGTCATTAATAGTGGAGTACAATTAATTGCACTTGAGAAGGTTATTCAATCCAATTCAATGAACTGGCGTAGAGGTCCATATAGTAGCTCGGAAGTAGCTGCAACGATTAATGCGAAGCTGCCTAATGCGGTATCAGGTGGCGTTACTTCACTAGAAGTTAGCAAGGTAGGTGTATCGGGTCGCGTACTAGATGTGTCAGCGAATGGAAAAGTGTTGCCAATTACTAGACCGCTTGATTTCCGCTCAGTGTTAGGTGTCAATGGATCACTGCAAAGTACATTATTCAGTATTGAAGAGACGGGAAAGATAGTTATTCTCGGTGCTAATGGATCCGATCGCACGAAAACAGATGGTGCGAAAACATTGCAAGTTATTGGTGCGAATGGAAATACTGCAACGGTAAGTGGAGAGTATATGTATGTACTTGATGGTAGTGGTAATGTACGAGCTGCTACTTATGAGGCTGGCTATCAATATGATGGAACAGGCAATGGACATGGTGTTGGGATGTCTCAATATGGTGCATATAGTCTTGCTGAACAAGGGTATGACTATCGATATATATTGAAATACTATTATACAGGTACAGAGGTAGTTCAAAATCGAGGACTGTGATCACGTGGATTATGCTAACCACGATTTTGAACCATTATTGGAAACTGTTACTAAGGATGAATAGACGATGAATGTAGACTTATTTGATTTTCATTTACCAGAAGCGCTTATTGCACAAACGCCCTTGTTAGAGCGTACGTCATCTCGCCTTCTAATGCTAAGCAAAGAAAGTGGTCAAGTTGAGCATGGTGTCTTTACGGATTTGGCTGAACAATTACAAGCTGGTGATGTGCTTGTCCTCAATGATACAAGAGTTCTACCAGCAAGATTACTTGGAAAAAAGCTAGATACTGGTGCTAAAGTTGAATTGTTATTGTTGAAACAACTTGAAAGTGATAAATGGGAAGTGCTTGCTAAGCCTGCCAAACGTATTAAGGTAGGCACCGTACTTTGTTTCGGTGAGAATGAGCAGGGCGAACCGATCTTAACAGCTACAGTTGAAGAAGAAGCTGATATGGGTGGACGAACAGTCAAGTTCAACTATAATGGAATTTTTAACGAACTGCTTGATCAATTAGGCGAAATGCCTTTACCACCTTACATTAAAGAAAAACTTGATGAGAAGGAACGCTATCAAACTGTCTATTCTAAGCATGAGGGATCGGCAGCAGCTCCAACAGCGGGACTACACTTCACGAAGGAATTTCTTGAACAGATTCAAGCCAAAGGTGTACAATTAGCTTACATCACGTTACATGTCGGGCTTGGAACATTTAGACCGATGTCAAGTGATACGATTGAAGAGCATGAGATGCATGCGGAATATTATGAATTAAGTGAAGAAACTGCACAAATTGTGCAACGTGCGAGAGATGATAACCGTAGAATAGTAGCGGTGGGCACAACTTCAGCACGAACGCTAGAGACGATAGGGCAACGTTTCAAAGAGGACAAACTAGAAGCTTGTAATGGGTGGACGTCTATCTTTATCTTCCCGGGCTATCAATTCCAACTCGTTAATGCATTATTAACGAATTTTCATCTGCCGAAGTCCACTTTAGTTATGCTAGTTAGTGCGCTAGCAGGTCGTGAGCATATTATGCATGCTTATCAACAAGCGGTGCAGGAGCAATATCGATTCTTCAGCTTCGGAGATGCCATGTTTATATATTAATATGAATGATAATTGAGAGAATAGGACGCGTGAACAACTTGGCGATTAGATATGAATTTATTAAGCAATGCAAACAATCAGGAGCAAGATTAGGTCGTATTCATACGCCTCACGGCATTATCGAAACACCTACCTTTATGCCTGTAGGTACACAAGCAACTGTTAAAACAATGAGCCCAGAAGAATTGAAAACGATGGATGCGCAAATTATATTGAGCAACACATACCATCTTTTTTTGCGACCAGGACATGACATTGTGAAAAAAGCAGGTGGACTTCATAAGTTTATGAATTGGGATCGTCCAATTCTGACTGATAGTGGTGGATTCCAAGTGTTCAGTCTAAGTGAACGTCGCAAAATTTCCGAGGAAGGTGTAGAGTTCCGTTCACATCTGAGTGGTGAGAAACTATTCCTTAGTCCCGAGAAAGCGATGGAAATTCAAAATGCACTAGGACCGGATATTATGATGGCATTTGATGAATGCCCACCATATCCTGCAACTTATGATTATGTGAAGTTATCGACGGAACGTACTTCAAGATGGGCAGAACGCTGTCTTGCTGCACATGAACGCAAGCATGATCAAGCATTGTTCGGCATTGTTCAAGGTGGTATGTTCGAAGATTTGCGTGTACAGAGCGCCAAAGATTTGACTTCCATGGATTTCCCGGGTTATGCTATAGGTGGACTAAGTGTAGGCGAATCCAAGGAAATCATGTATGAGGTACTTGACTACACTGTGCCGCATTTACCGTCTGACAAGCCTCGTTATCTTATGGGGGTTGGCTCACCAGATGCTCTAATTGAAGGTTCGATTCGCGGAATTGATATGTTTGACTGTGTATTACCGACTCGTATTGCCCGCAATGGTACATTAATGACTAGTCAAGGTCGTCTTGTTGTACGTAATGCAAAGTATGCTGAAGATTTTGGTCCGTTAGACCCGAATTGTGATTGCTACACTTGTAAAAATTACTCAAGAGCATATATTAGACATTTGTTGAAGGCAGACGAAACATTCGGTATTCGTTTAACAACGAATCATAATCTTCATTTCCTCGTTAATTTGATGAAAAATGTAAGAGAAGCAATAATGAATGATTCTCTACTTGATTTTAGAGATCAATTCTTTGAGCAATATGGTTTGAATAACGCCAATACTAGAGGATTTTGAAAGGGGTGAAAACTATGTCAATCTTTTTAGCAGATCCAGCTACTGGAGGTAGTATTTGGACGATTATTGGTCCATTTATTTTAATGTTTGTGGTGTTCTATTTCTTATTAATTCGTCCACAACAGAAGAAACAAAAAGCCCGTAATTTGATGCTTAATCAAGTGAAAAAAGGCGATAAAGTCGTAACGATTGGTGGCCTTCATGGCACAATCGCTGAAATCACTGACGATTCTGTTGTACTACGCGTCAATGATACTACAAAGCTTACATTTGATCGTAGTGCAGTTAGCACTGTATCACAATCTGCACCTTCTTCAGACTAGATACATAATAAAAAATGGTGAGCGTATCGTTATGATGCGCTCACCATTTTTTTGATTACTTTCGTAAATTTACGCCAACCATACCCCCGAAAGCGCCAGTGCCGATGACAGTAAGTAATAGCAGAAAACTATGTAGACTTAAGGCAATATCGGAAGCTAAGAAACTAACAATGATAATAATAATTCCATATAGAATACCTAATGTACTTCCATAGTACCAACCTCTTGATTGCGAACGTTTACCTGAACTCAATCCTCCAATTAATGCCGCAACGCCGTGAATGACATAAGCCATTGTTGATAGGCTGCTTTCTTTCATTTCAGTAAAGTGTAAGAAGAGTGAAACGATAAGAGCTCCTGCAGCTAGCCATAATAGTGCGTATGTTATGCCTGCTAGCAGTGGCATTGCAAATAATTTTCTTGTTCCAGTACTCATCATATACCTCCTCAAAATGTAGCTCATTTAACCATATGGGAAAATGGGCAATTTTAGTACAAGTTCTATATCAATATATTTGTTAAATGTGATTCCCATTATCTATACGAATTATAGGTGCATGATCTAATCGCTAAGCGATCACAATAGTACATACATGAAACGTTGAGTGACTGGAGGAACTACAGATGATGGAATGGTATTCGTTAGCATTACGTACGTTCTGTATGTATGTAATCATATTTCTTGTATTACGTATTATGGGAAAACGTGAAATCGGTAAACTTTCCGTGTTGGACCTTGTTATTTCTGTCATGATTGCCGAGATTGCGGTCATTGAGATTGAACAAGTTGACGATAATTTGATGCATGGTATTGTACCGATTGTGATCCTTCTTATTATTCAAATCATATCTGCATTTCTTTCCATGAAAAGCCGTAAAGTTAGGCTGCTATTAGACGGCAAACCTACCGTTGTTGTGGCCAATGGTGAAATATATCGTGATGAACTGAAAAAGCAGCGCTATAATCTGGACGATCTTATGTTGCAGCTACGAGAAAATGGTGTAACATCAATATCGGAAATTGACTTTGCGATTCTTGAAACAAGTGGCAAGTTATCTGTTATTCCGAAAACTAATGATGATGTAGTTGTCGGTGGTTCTCTTAGCTCAGAAAATTTTGATGAAAATGAAAAATTAACTAATGAATCGGCTCCAAAAATAATCCCTCCAGGTTTTCGCTATGAAATGTTACCTATCCCGCTAATTATGGATGGAAAGGTACAGGATGAAAATTTGGATAAAATTAACAAAACGCGTTTTTGGCTTAAAAATATTATTCAAGAAAAAGGCGCCCATCATTTTAAAGAAGTATTGCTCTGTACGATTGATCATAAGGAGCGCATTTATATCGATGCTGGAAATAACAAAAAATAAACTAATGGTTTGAGGCAAACCATTTCCCGATATATGGAATTCTGACGAGATCATTTTTATCAATAATTTTCGTTACAAACATTAGAAAGATATAGACAATCATCGCAACGATACACGCAGTAGGTAAACTAATACCTAGCGGTTGATTAGTTAGTAAAGACATCACATATTGGGCAAATGCACCTGTAATGATGATTGCACCACCTACTTTAACAAAATCCATCGCGTGCATTGTGAAGCCGACATATCGCTTCACGCTGTAGCTATGTAATAAGGTGACTAGCACTGTATTGACGGCAATAGCGATTAAAACCCCTTGAATGCCAAGCTGAGGATTTGATCCCAAAATAATGATAAGTGCAATTTTGATCGTTGCTCCAATAAAAGTATTCATTAACGCAATGCCAGGTTTGTCTAAAGCTTGTAGAGTAGCTTGTAAAGGAGCTTGTAAATAAATAAAAATACCTATCGGTGCAATGAGTTGTAGCATCGGTGCATATTCACCATGTGCGTACAAAAGTTCACAAATTGGTGCCGCGAACAAAAACATAATGATCGTAAACGGTGCGCCCGCAACTAGTGAAATACGCATCGACTGATGAAGCCTTTTTTGGATTAAATGGTATTGTTTTTGCGCAGCAGCCTCCGAGAGTGATGGAACAAGTGATACAGCCAATGAATAAGTTAACGCCGTAGGTAGCAATATTAAAGGCATAACCATTCCTTGTAACGCACCATACTGTGCAGTTGCAACACCGGTAATAATACCTGCAGCAGCGAGGCTTCGAGCTGTAAATATAGATTCTAATAAATAACTCAATGAACCGACTAATTTACTGCCTGTTACGGGAATAGAAAGTGCAAGCAACTTTTTAAGAATTGATTTGGATTTTATAGTTTGTGCAGTAACTGGAATAGCTTGTTCGTTTTCTGGCAATATCGCTATATAGTTAACGGGATCTACTGGCTCTTTCTTATCTCGTGCATGGCTAAGTAACATGACAGCAAGTCCACCAATTTCCCCGATTACAACTCCTAGCATCGCTCCTGCTGCACCCCATGCTAATCCATATGGTAATAAAATATATGCTAGCAGTAATGAAAATACAATCCGAAGTAGCGTTTCAATTGTTTGCGATAACGCACTTGGAATCATATTTTGTTTTCCTTGGAAATAACCACGATAGACAGCGGATATTCCTACAATAAGTAGCATTGGTGACATCATGAGAAATGATTGATACACCCTTGGATCAGGAATAACATATTTAATAAAAATTGGTGCAAACAAAAGCATAATACTAGTTAGAAATAAGGCGATCGATACACTTAAAATCATTGCCGTTCTGAAAATTTGCTTTACTCTTCGTTCATCACCTATCGATTGTGCTTCGGCGATCCACTTGGCGATAGCAAGTGGAATACCGCCTGTTATAAATGTTAACAACACAATGAGAAAAGGATAACTTAATTGGTAAATACCAACACCTTCAGCTCCGATAATACGTGGCAATGTAATACGCGGAATAAAACCAAGAATACGATTTAATACACCTGCAATAAGCAGTATCATAGCTCCCTTAATAAAGCTCATCTTCGTCATTTGCTACACCTCACTTAATTGACCTACTTTACAGACTATGCTTGACCTATACCGTTACATGTCTGAAAATAATAGATACAAGCAGGAAAAAAGTGAGTAGGTGGCGAATTGTACTAAGTACACTGTAGATATGTGGATCTTAGGTGCAGCTTATGCTTCCAAAGTACTTTTCAATTAAGAGAAGTCATATTAAGATACTAATGAAAAGTTGGTCCTATGCTTTCGGAGTAACTTTTTGTCAACTTTAGAAGTTAATCAAGAATCGACAAAAAGTTTGGGGGTGCAGCAATTGTCTAATATAGGGTGGAATGATTCGATGGAGGAGCTTTGCACAAGCAAAGCAGAGGAGCTACATCTTCTTGGATATGAACATGTTAAGGCAAAGGAAGTATGGGCATGTGTTAGTTCTCGCTATGTGAAAAGTGGACAACCCCAGCTTCATCAGCTTGTAAATGATATTTTATCTTTAAGAGCAACCCATTTTATGAACTATTTAATGTTAAGTGCATATAAAGGAGACTCTTTCGAATAGAAGGAGTTTTTTTATTTTTTGACGCCGTATTTCGACATCTGTATAATAGGAATATTGAGATCTAAGGGGGATTATTGACGTATGCTTAAGAAAAGATTGCTTGCCTTTGTCGTAGTGGTTGTTGTGCTATTTGGCATGATCGCCTGGACAAGCCCAGCTATACTGAAAGACGTAAAGCTAGGACTTGATCTTAAAGGTGGCTTTGAAGTGCTTTATGAGGCAACACCATTTGAAGAAGGTGGAACAGTAACTCCAGAAGCTTTGAAGCAAACGGCGAAAAGCTTAGAAAAACGGATTAATGCTTCAGGTGTTTCTGAACCAGAGGTGTTACCAGAAGGAACAAACCGTATTCGTGTTCGTCTTCCTGGTGTAACGAATGAAGAAGAGATTAGAGAACTATTAGCTAAGCCAATTAATCTAACATTCCGTGCGCCAGACGGTACGATTATGTTAGATGGTACTGATTTCAAAGAAAACAGTGCGGGCGTAGTTTCTGATGAATTGAATCGTCCTGTCGTAACGATCGAATTGAAGGATGCTCAGCAATTTACTGATGTAACGACAGCGCTAGTAGGTTCTTACCTAGCTATTTATCTGGATGATGAAGAGATTTCACGTCCTAATGTTAACTTCCCTATTACAGGTGGCTCAGCTCAAATTTCACTAGGTAATGCAGAACGTGCTGAAGCGGAAGAACTGCGTGATCTTATTAATATGGGATCACTTCCATTGAAGCTTACTGAGAAATACACGCAAAGCGTTGGTGCCAAATTAGGATTAGATTCCTTGAAGAGTACAGTAACTGCTGGTGTAATTGGCTCGCTAATCGTATTATTGTTTATGGTTATTATTTTCCGTGTACCAGGCTTTGTTGCCGGAATTTCCATTATTACGTATGCATGGCTACTACTATTAGTTCACAATTGGATGGGGGCAACGTTAACGCTTCCAGGTATAGCTGCATTTGTACTCGGTGTCGGAATCGCGGTCGATGCTAATATAATTACTGCTGAACGGATTAAAGAGGAAATTCGTACAGGTAAAAGTATGTTTTCTAGCTTGAAAGCAGGCTCTAAGAGCTCATTCCGTACAATTTTGGATGCAAACGTGACTTCAATTATTGCGAGTGTAGCGCTTTATGTTATTGGTGACGGAGCTATTAAAGGGTTTGCATTAACGATGATATTCAGTATTATCGTGAGTATGCTTACAAATATTTACTTATCGAGATTCCTTCTTACGTTATTAGTAAGTAGTAATGCATTTATGAAACCTAAATATTTTGGTGTGAAGGAGGAAGATGTCCGTGCACTTTGATTATAAAATTCGATATGACTTTGTAAATAATCGTAAGAAATTTTTTACAGGCTCGATCTTGCTAGTTATAATTGGAATTGTATCACTGTTAATTTTCCAGATGAACCTAGGTATTGACTTTAAGTCCGGAACAACAATGGACGCAGTCGCCGATCATGGCGTAATACAAGCTGAAGTTATTGATGTGCTAACGGGACTGGACTATGATGAAATACCGACAGTAGGTGGAACAAATAATGAACGTATTTCTGTTCGTTTTGGTGAGGAACTTACGACAGATGCAGTTAAAGAGATCCAATCAGCATTAATGAGTAAGTTTGGCGATCAAATGGACTTTGAAGTGAACGTTGTTTCAGCTGAATTAGCGAGAGAGCTTGCCGTGAAGACCATTTGGGCAATCCTTGCTGCTTCTGTATTAATTATGTTGTATGTAATGATCCGTTTTGAATGGAGATTTGCATTAGCTGCTAATCTTACGATTTTGTATGACTGCTTTGTCGTAGTTACATTGTTCTCGATCTTCCGATTAGAAGTCGATCTTCCATTCATTGCAGCGGTTCTGACTGTTCTTGGATATTCTATTAACGATAAAATCGTAATATTTGACCGGATTCGTGAAAATTTACGTTTTAAACCGCATAAAAATGCAGAGCAACTGCAGGAAATTGTTAATGCGAGTATTTGGCAAACGATGGCTCGTAACTTATATACGGTGTTAACTGTATTTATTGTTACGTTCTTAATCTTCTTATTCGGCAGTGAATCGATTCGTCTATTCTCACTTGCTATTCTAATTGGTCTTGTAAGTGGCGCTTACTCAACAGTATGCTTGGCGAGCCCACTTTGGTTTGATTTGAAAAAAAGAGAAAAGAGTAAGAAACCGAAAGTTGCTGGGCCTTCACCGAAGAAGGAACCAGTAATTTAGTTGAAGAGGAAGTTTTAAAAGCAGACTTTGATAACGATGTTATGCTAACGTAGTATATTCGACATCGCATCTGAAACGAACTTGGAAAGTACGGTTCGCGTGTACCAACCACGTACACTTGCGCTTCCGCATTTCTCAAGTAACGTTTCACCTGCTCGATTCTGAAAGCCCGCATTTTGAACCTTGATTTGAAGCGGAAGTTTGAAAAGCGAGCTTTCTGAATCAGCTCTAATAGTATCCTCCAATTGTTAGTAAAGACTAGCAATTGGAGGATTGTTTTTTGTGAAGAGTTTTGGAATAGTTATGGTATAATGAGATGTTGAAAGACGTAGAAACGGTGAATGTTTGCGAAGTACGTTTCATGTAAAGACAATGAAACGTTGATAATGCTTACGAAGTACGTTTCATGAGAAAGCCATGAAAAGTAGATAATGCTTACGAAGTACGTTTCATGAGAAGACCATGAAACGTTGTAGGAGGATCAGATGTCTGCAGATGTTGAAAAACAAAAGGGCTTATTGAATAAGCTAAAGATGCTTTTCTCTAAGTCTCACCTTACAGGTGAATACGCTAACGATTCCGATAGCTCAGAGCGTATTTTACAAGTAGTACAACGCATTAATGGCGTGGTCGCGATTGAGAATTGTGATGCGAAGGAACAAGGACATTATGTTGTTGCGACATTAACTATTAATGTTAATCCGAAGATTACAGTGCAGGAAGGGCATGATATTGCCAAACGTGTACGCTGGCTCTTGATGCATCGTTTTACTCATCTTACTGATGTCATCGTTCATGTGAAGCCGTTTGCGCCTGATTATCCGTACAAATCAAACCACTCCACTATTCACGAAGAGGTTCCGACGATATTGCAGTAACTATAGATGTAGTTCAAAACGTGGACTTTGATAACGATGTTTATGCTGTCGTAGCTTATTCGACATCGCATCTGAAACGAACTTGGAAAGTACGGTTCGCGTGTACGTAATGATGTACACTTGCGCTTCCGCATTTCTCAAGTAACGCTTCACCTGCTCGACTTGCGAAAGTCCACGTTTTGAACCTTGATTAGAAGATGTAGTTCAAAACGTGGACTTTGATAACATTGAAAGGAGTTGGTGAGATGATTCAACGTAAAAATCGTTGGCAGTTAGCGACTTGGTCTCAAG
>DXHF01000206.1 GCA_019113605.1 Candidatus Paenibacillus intestinavium | reverse complement strand
TTGCATATATAAAGGAATGATTGGTTTGTCTAGTATGAAACGTCATCAGCAAATAATGGAGCAACTCATTCAGCAAGGGGAAGTAAAGGTACAAGAACTCAGTGAGCAGTTAGATGTCACCGGGAAAACCATTCGTACTGACTTGGAAGTTCTTGAACAGAGAGGTCTTCTGACGAGAGTTCATGGTGGTGCTGTGTTGAAGCACGCTACAGACCTTGGACTACTTCCATTACAGATTCCGAATCAAAAGCAGATAACGGAAAAGAATGTTATTGCACAAAAAGCACTTGAATTAATAGAAGTAAATGATATTATCGCTCTCGATGGTGGAAGCACTACGCTCGCCATCGCTAAGTTATTGGAAGACAAACCACTTACAGTTATTACGAATGATTTGTTTATTATGAGTGAGCTTATCCGCAAAACTAAAATACGACTTGTGATTCCTGGTGGCTATCGTAATCGTAACTTACTTGTTGGCAGCGAGGCGATATCGTTTATTCGCAAGTTGAATATTCAGAAGGCATTTATAACAACAACTGCAATCCATCCGGAACAAGGTCTGTCGATATACACGAGTGAGTTGTATGATATGAAACGGGCTTTGCTAGAAACAGCGAAAGATGTTTATTGCGTAGTGGACTCAAGCAAATTTGGAAAGACAGCATTGTTAACCTTTGCTCAGTTAGATGAGTTTAATTCTATCATCACGGATCGAAAGCTATCGGCTAATGAGCTTCATGCTTATGCGGAACATAGAGCAAATCTCGTGTTCGCGGATTCACCTCATCAAGCCAATCATTGAACCATAAGTGGAGGTATATATAATGAAGGAATTATTTCAATTATCGGGTCGAACTGCAATTGTAACTGGCGGTGGCGGTGGACTAGGTTTAGGGATGGCTAACGGTTTAGCGAAAGCTGGAGCAAATATCATTCTACTGACACATAACGAGCCAAAACCAGGTGTGCTTGAGCAGCTTCGCGCTTATGGTGGCACTGTTCATTCGATAACTGCCGATTTGTCTGATCTAGGAAAAATTTCTGATATCGCTGCTGAAGCTATTAAGCTAGCTGGTGGTAAAATAGACGTTTTAGTCAACAACGCGTGTATTATTCGTCGTACCCCTGCCGCTGACCATGCGCTTGAAGATTGGCATGCTGTACTCGATCTCAATATGAATAGTGTGTTCTATCTATGCCAAGCAATCGGTAAAAATATGATCGAGCATGGCAGTGGCAAAATTATTAATATCGCCTCCATGCTTTCCTTCCAAGGTGGTATTAATGTTCCTGGATATACGGCATCTAAGCATGCCGTTGCTGGTATTACAAAATCATTAGCTAACGAATGGGCTTCAAAAGGAATTAATGTTAACGGTATTGCACCAGGCTATATGGCAACAGATAATACGACTGCTTTACGTCAAGATGAAAAACGTAGTGCAGAAATACTTGGAAGAATTCCAGCTGCTCGCTGGGGAACTCCAGAAGATCTATCAGGACCTGTAGTGTTTCTAGCTTCCAGTGCTTCAGATTATGTCAATGGGCATATTTTATGCGTAGACGGTGGTTGGATGAATCGCTAATAGTGCTTGTTCAAAAAGTACGCTTTATGAATACCTCTAATACATTAGCTAAGGTGGTATATAATGGTCAGCACTACTCTATCTCTTTCCGTCGTAGGTGATGACGGTTCTATTAAAGCTAGCCACTCAGATAATGGGGCAGTAAGTTTGCTATACACGAACCTATATGAACCTGGAGATGTTATTGTTCTGGGTAGTACAGCACAAAACGTTTACCTAGTCATTCAGCTAGAAGATTCGATGAGTTCGGAATTTGTATATCTTGCTGGAACAGAATTTAAATTTGTTATACCTTTTGCCGAGAAGAGATCATCCTATTCTCCAAAATCATTTACCGGTAATTTGCATCTGCTGACTGCCCGCCTTGCGACAAGTGAAGAAATTCAAGTAGATCGCAATCTCACTAGAAATGGCTATGATCATCATGGCAACACCACATTATTCCCACATGCATCTGCCAATGTAGAAACACGTGGTGAGGCTACTTTTGCAGCGAGAAATGCGATTAATGGAAATATTTTGAACTATTCACATGGTAACTGGCCATTTGAATCATGGGGAATTAATCAAAACTTGGATGCTGAAATTATCGTTCATTTCGGTAGAACAGTCCAGGTTGATAAATTAAGCCTAGTACTTAGAGCAGACTTTCCTCATGATAACTATTGGACGAGTGCGAAGCTTACTTGTTCGGATGGAAGCGAGCAAATTGTACAATTGAACAAAACGCCTGAGCGACAAACTGTTGCATTAGAGCCTAAGCAGGTGGAATGGGTGAAGTTAAGCGAGCTTATTCAAGCAGATGATCCTTCTCCGTTCCCAGCTTTAACTCAGCTTGAAGTGTACGGGCGAGAGTGTTCATAGTATAAGATATAAGCCTGGTAGATCAAGAATCTTGATCATATCAGGCTTTTTCTATGCTAGTTATAAGTAAAGATTAATTTCATTACCCTCGATATAAAGCCGTTCGATAATGTGGAATCGTGCTGATTTTATGGAAAATAGCAATTTCAACGCCTTCAAATCTTTCTACTAATGCTTGATTGACAAAAGTATGCACCGTACCTTTTCTTAAAGGTGTAATAGATAAGTGCAGATTTGCATACTCCAGCTCGTCTTTGAATTGCTTTAATCCAATCGACCAAGCCTCTCCATAATGAATATGATCGGTAATCATTGTTTCATTGAGATAAGCAGCTGCAACATCACCATCATACTCAATCTCCATAAATACATCTGCAACTTCTTTTGGCCAATTCGTATCAATATGAATAAGTGCACTTCTTTCAAGTGGATGCTCGATATTAAGTTTAGGACAGTATGACTGTACCTTAATCGTAATTCGGTCAAACAGCCCTAACTTTTCTTTACTCACCTTACCAAAGGAAGCCACAACTTCTGAAGGAATAGCTGGATAAATTGCCAAATCCCATGCTTCATTACCTTCTGATGTACTCACTAACCGTTCATCCTTCACAAACAATCTACTTGAGCTAATAATTAAACGCTCTTCTCCCCATAGCTTAAATTTATATAATTGAAGCGCCTCTTCACGAGTAAGAACTATGATTCTAGTCGTAGCTCCGTTTGTTAGTAGCACATCTATTGATGATTCTTTTCCTAGTTTCGGTGAAATCACGTACACTTCCCCGTCTTGATTAATACTTGCATCCAATGAGCTAATATCAGATACATTCAGCTTACTAATAACCAGTTCCGGCTCCAAACCTTCAGGTGCATAGAAAACAATAAGCTTCTCTTGATCATTCCGATCTAATAAGGTAAGTGGTTGAACAGTGGCAGATACTATAGATACTTCTGCCATTTCTATATGAAATGGCAACAACGTACTTACATTTTGTTTAATAGTCATGCTTCCCGTATGTGGGAAAGTAACCTTACCTTTAACTGAATCAATTTCTAGCCTAATACCTTCACGATCAGGCATATCTAGATGGTCTTGGAAGTTATTAATAAAAACAAAGCCCGATCCGTCTTTTTGTCTGACACACCATCTTAATGATTCCGTGTCAACAGGATCAATCGTTGCTTGACCCTCGGGTAATTCTGTACCCATTGGTGCAATTATGGATCCAAAGGAGTCCATAAACAGAGATAAGGAGCGAATACGATCATATGATTTACCTACTCTACCAAATTCGCCGAGTGGAGATTGGTAATCATATGTCATTTTAGGAAGCCCATATTCATTCAAGTAACCACGCTTACCTACTGGATTAGATCCACCATGGTACATATAATAACCTAGCATATTACTGCCGCTAGCTAATTTCACTAAAGTCATTGCTTCTACACTTTCAGGACTCACGTTCGGCCTTGCTGTGTAACTAACCTGCATCCCACCAGCCATCTCACAATAAGCAACGGGATACTCCAACGTATTATAATTAACAGGTTCAGAATGGGTTACATGTAGATCACGATAAATATATTCACCACTTGGTGGTTGATTAGGAATCCAAGGCGTATAAGCATAACCTGCAAGCATAGGAAGTGTATCCTCTTCAGGTACGGCTGCTCCACCCCAAGCTGTAACTGTAAAGAATGCTGGATCCATTCCTGATTGTTCTGCAATTTTTCTAAGCTGTGCTAAATGCTCATTACCACCTGTTCCAGACGACATAAATACACCAGCTTTATAGCCCCATGAATCTAATGGCGCACCACAATGCATAAATTCATTTTCTAATTGAATACCAATAATCGATCCACCTTCAGCGAAAAACAAGCCTTTAATTTGCTTTGAGATTTGCAGATACAATCTTCTTGCATAGAAAAGATAAAGTTCGTCATTAGATCTGATTTCTAAAGGCTTATTGAAAATCCAATCCGGTATACCGCCGTTTCGCACCTCACCGTGACAAAACGGTCCAATTCTAATAATGAGTGGGAACTGATGCTTGGCACATAGATCAGCAAAATGACGAAGATTTCGGTTTTCATCCCAGCGAAAAACCCCTTCCTCTTCTTCGTGGTAATTCCAGAATACATAGGTAGCGATAACTTGAACACCTCCAGCTTTCATTTTCAATAATTCTTCTTCCCAATGTAAATATGAAAATCTAGTAAAATGGAATTCACCTACTACTGGGACAATCGGCTCTTCATTCCAAGTCATATAAAAATTTGTAAAGCCAAAACTTTCGCCATAAGGATTTTTTGCTTTGTTTCCACCAAGTTTACCTTCTGAAATCTGTTTGTTTACGCCAGATAATGTTAATGAATACGTGGTCATCATTCATTCCTCCATGTCCTATTTACAATAGCTTATTGTTCTCAAGCGCTTAATTGTTATATTATGCTTTCATCCCGGTAATATCAGCAAAGTCTTTCACTCTACAATTAAAAACGGGCTGTAGAATTGCTTCTACAGCCCGTTTTTCGTGAAGGACTACTTGATTAATTATTAGATGTGATCATTTGAGCAATTGCTGCTAGGGTATGAATGTTAATGACATTGGCATTCAGTACATCCGCTTTGGCAATTTCAGACCATAACGCATCATTTGATGTTACACCATAGTATTTAATCAAAATTGAAAGATCAGCGATGGTAATTGTACCGTTACCTGCTAATGTAATTCGTTCGCTATTGAATGCAGCAATCGCTGTTTTAAGCGAAGACAACGCTGAAACTACATCACCGTTATTTTTCGCATCATTAATCGCTTGTTCTAGTTTAGCAATTGCTCCCACCTTGTATTGACCAACTTTCACACCTTCTACTGCATGTTCTACGTCAGTTATTGCAGAAGTAATCGCTTTTTGTAATCCAGTATACAAAGAATCCGCATTAGAAGACGATGAGTTTCCATCTGATGGATTACTTATAATAGAAGCAGCTTCAATTGTAATTTGATGCGTAGCATCTTCGATATTGACATTACCTAGCTCACCTTCTGCAGCTACTTCAAATTTTGTAATATCAATATTTGTACTGCCGTTTGCTAGACCAGACTTAGCTTTTCCATTCAATGTAAATAAGTTTGCCGTCTCTGCAATTGTGCTGTCTTCACCAGTCACCAACAAGATTACTCTTACTATTCCAGTGTTTGGTAGAATTGCTGTACCAATGACTTGTAGATTTTCAACTACATTAGTAATGGCTTGAGTCGCTAATTCATAAGCTCCATCTTCACCATGAACCATATTAAATTCTACTTTTTCAGGTTCATATTGGATTTCAATATCAATTGTATTAAAATCCGTTTCAATGTCAGATACACCAATATTCAATGCGATTGAATTGCCTGACTTAACTGAGGCAGGACCGAAAATGCTTCCTGTAGCCCATGGTACAACTTCCGGATCGGTTGGGTCTGTTGGATCAGTCGGATCAGTCGGATCGGTCGGGTCTGTTGGGTCTGTTGGGTCTGTTGGGTCGGTTGGGTCGGTCGGATCAGTCGGGTCGGTCGGATCTGTAACAATGACAGAAGCAGCAATCGAAAGATCAGACTCCTGTATTAATTTAGCAACCATACCCGCTACC
>DXHF01000205.1 GCA_019113605.1 Candidatus Paenibacillus intestinavium | reverse complement strand
TTTTCTCGCTAATAATGGAAGTGTTTAATCCATCTATCATATTTTTGTACAGATGATTACCACTTAACGCATCTGGGATAACACCCGTAAATACTGAATTAGCCATTTCTGCTTTATTAGATTGTGCGCTTAACAACTTAGATTTAAGTTCAGCTAGATCACGTATGCCTTGCATTTCAATGCCGTAAGCGTTCATTCTTTCTTGTGTGCCCTGTAATGTACTTGCTGCTGAATCTCTCTCCGCTTGAAGAGCATCAATAGCCATTTGTACTTTTGCTTTCCGCAGTGCTTCAACTGCACCTTCTTCGAAAGACCATCCCTCAGCGGTTTTGTAAATGTGAGAAGTAAGCTCAGGATACTTATTAATCAAATCAGCTGCTTCGGATGCATTTAAAGATTGTCCTTTGGCTAAATCACCTTGAATACCGACTAGCTCACTGATCGCTGTACTTGCGTCTTCAATCTCCTTTTGAATCTCTTTCATTGAATCTGAAAAATCATCCGCTGCAGTTTCACCATCTTCCAACCCTGATGCTAGGTTAGTCATTTCATCAGTCGATGTTGAGGTTACTCCGTTAAGACTATTTAGAGATTGTTCGCTATTTTTGATTTTTTCATCTAATCCTGCTAGTTTTTCGCTCAACTCAACTATTTTTCGAGATACATCAACATCATCAAAACCTTTTCCGACAACCGTTGTCATTTCTTGCCTAGCTTGGTTTTCTGCTTTTTTATTTCCATCCGTTTTTGCTTTGAGATACTTTAATAAAACATCAAGATCATCTTGTACTCTTTTCCTTTCTTTATTGGAATTATTCAATTTTTCTTTTTCCAACACTTGTAAAGCGCTTTTGTATTCCTCGCTGAAATGTTTAATCTTATCGATATTAATATCGATTGCCTTGCCGTTATTATCCCAACCTGATACCAATTCAGGCATGAGCTTACTGATTCTTTCGATCACATTAGCAAGTTCGGTTTTAGCTTTCGCTATTTCCTCACTCGATGCAGTATTACTATCGATAATCGTTTTAAGTTCTTTATATCGGTCAGCTAGCGCGCTAGTATCTCTTTCGTTTCTGATAGTTGAGTCGTCAGCTTCATTTTGAGCTCCTTGATAAAACGACCAAGCTGTAGTTACCAATCCTACTGCCACTGCTAACGCCGTTAATGAAGCACCTATTGGCGTAGTAATAAACGCTCTTTGAGAAGTAGTAGCAACATCTGTGGCTACCTTCAGACCTAGCATACCTCTTGAGGCATTGGCTAATCCTTTCACCATAGATACGATGGATTGACCTGTCATAAGTCGCATGCCAGTGTTTAGCGTCATGATAGCAGTGCCTAATAACAAGGCGGCCGTAATTGTATTTTTGATCGGCTCTGGAAGTGAGTTAAATCCGTCAATTAATAAGGTGCCTGTGTGGACTATTTCTTTTAATATTGCAAGTAATCCGCTATCACCTAATGTGATAACATACTCATCCCAAACTGCCTTTAGTTGCAATGATTGCTTTTCTAGCGTAGACATAGCCAATGCATTTTCTCGTTGAGCTGATCCGAATGAATTCTCAGCAGCAACAGCAACATCCATCGCTTTAGAGTAGTTATTCATGAGAGAGATGAATCTAGACGCTTGATCTCCACGAGCAACTGCTTGAGTGATCTCGTGTCTCTCGGCATCGGCTAACGTATCCCACTTCACAGCTATTTTCCCTAATAACTCACTAAATCCCATCATATCGCCGTTTGCTTGTTTAATCGTGCCTACATATTTTTCGAGTTTATCAATAGCGATATCTCGACTTGAAAATGATATGAATGATTTGATCGCATTTCCTGCAACAGATCCAGTAAAGCCAGCTTGATTGAGGACCGTTAAATATCCGATTAGTTCATTAACTTCTACCTTCGCATTGATAGCTGAAGCACCTACACGATTCATACCATCTAATATCTTTTTAGAGGTTGTTGGGAATTGGTTCGAAACTTCATTGAGCTTGTCTAACAGTCTTTCTGAATCCTCAGCTGCTAACCCTAAGTTTAGTATAGCTCCAGTCATTAGCTCTTGAGCTTGTGCAGCATTACTGAAAGATTGTTCTACGTTGGCTGCCATTAACGCCGTACTTGCAAGAGCGTCCGTTTCTCTTTCGTTAAATCCTTGTTGTGCAATGAGAGTGTAGACTTCCCCTACTTCCTTTAACACGTATCCGTACTCTTTTGCGTTATCAATTGCTGACTGTTTAACAAATTCAACGTCTGCTGTATCTCCCATTACTCGTTTAATGTTAACCATTTCATATTCAAATGATTTGATTACACTAATGGCTTCCGTGGCACCACGAATGATAGAGTAGTACATCGTTCCAGCTAACATATACTGAGACGATCTATCTAAAATAGAATTGTCATTTGAAGCTCGCGCCATTTTAGCATTAAACATCTGCGCTTGTTGAGCCATTTTAGCATGATGGCGTTCTTCTTCCATTTCAAGCTTACGATGACCATTCTTCATAACTTGGAATTGCCTGTCTATCCTAGTTTGATTCAAGTTTTCTTGGCTACTAGCTAGAAGCGCCTTTTGTTGAATGACTTGTAGTTTCTTTTGATGTTCGGCTTCCTTCTGTAAAATAGCATCTTGTCGCATTTTAACTATGGATTGTTGTGCTTTAAGTTTTTCATCAGTTATCTTGTTAGTTTGATCAAGTTGAGTTTTCTTTGCATTTAACAACTCGGCGTGAGCAGTTCTTTGTTTAACCAAAGCGTCTGACTCAGCAAGTATTTTCTTTCTACGCTCTTCGGATGTTAAATATGATTTATTAGCGGCACTCGCAATAGCGTTGTACATCTTTTGAGTTTCAGCTAATTCTTTATTTAGAACCTCGAATGACTGAGCATTATTCCTAGCACCTTCATCAATCTGTTTAAATCTTGGTAGAATCTTAGTCATATCCAGATTAATTCGAGCAGCTACAACATCTTTATTAGAGCCCTCCACAGTAAGATCACCTCCTATTTAGGCATAAAAAATAGGAAGCCCCATTGAGCTCCCTAAGTCCGTAAATATCTAATTTAATTGTAAATCTGATTCTCTTCGTGTTTACTTCCGATATAACGCAAAAAAAGCGCACTATACCGAAGTACAATGCGCTTTTCAGCTAAGGAAAATTTTCCTTAGCTACTTTCCGTAAATGCCTAGGTCAGATAGATACTTTGCCTTCTTCGGCTTTTTCTCTATCTTTCCTCCATGCATAATCACTTCGAATTCATCTAAACGGTTCTTAAGTTTAGTTATAGCTTTAATCTTTAAGAACGTTAGATTCTGCCAATCGCTATCTGAAATGCCCATGCTAATGCAGAGAGCCCAAAGAGCTAAGTAATCAGTAGTTTCATTCTCGTTACTATCGTCTTTTTCCTCATCATCCGGATCGTGAGGAAATGATTCATCATAGAAATCGAGTCAGGAGACTATCCAACTCCTTGATCCCTTTTTCATCTACACTATCGTATTCATCATCAGATAAGCCGTCTTCTAAAACAATGTTGAAAGCTTCACGATATTTGGATTCAGCTTCAGGGAAATCAAACTGATCATCACCGAACCATCCTTTTTCACGACCAATACAGAATTGGAAATTGTATTTCACACCATTCATGAGTTTCCGTAAATCTCGAATCGTTTTGATTGTGCCAATCTTAATTTGTTTAGTAAGCGTTTCAGTTAATCTGACCTCTGTACCTAAATTTAAGGTTTGATCTAGATTATCCTTCTTTTCCTTTACAGTATCCATGCTATTACCTCCTATATCAAATAACCCCTCACCGTTGGTAAGGGGTTTGAAAGTTAATTATTCTGAAAAGATAATAACTGCTGCATAACCATTTGGATTGTCTGGTGTAATGTCAGCTTCTAGTACTTCAAGAGCAATCGTGTTAGTTGATGGTGTTTTTCTAGCAGCGCCAACATTCAATGTACCGCCACCAATCGCTTTATAAACCGTTAATTGGACTTGTACAGGCGATCCAGTACGGTCATTAATTAACTCGAAACGATGTGTGAATTTGAATGGCTTCGGCTTGCGAGTGCCAGTGAAACCGTTCATGGTACCACCGACAGATGTCCAGTTATAAGTAACAACTAAGTTTTTGTTGTCGTTTGTTGTGTCAGAAGTAATTAGTCCATCCGATGTGATTGAATATTGCTCTGCTGTCGGAGTCGCTGCTACACGTTCCAACTGAGTTAGCTTACCGCCAGGTTCTTTTAGATATACTTCATCACTATCAGCAACAAACGTTCCACCAAACTTAGAAAGTGCTTTTATTTGATATCCAGTAGCAGCAAGAATACCCTCTTCGTTCTCATCAAACGTCATAGGTCCTGTTTCTGTAGCAGCACCTTGTGACATTTCAGCTAATAACGGCGAGTACCGCGGAACTTCAATACTAAGCGTATCAGCAAGATCTTGCGCAGTTAAATGGAATGGATAACCTGACTCACCACCAAAAACTTTTGTCCAACTGAATTGTGGAGCGAAGATTACACTGTTTACTTTTTCATCAATGTACTTCAACGTTCCATCTAACTCACGAGTCCATACCTTACCAACACCATCAAACACTAAAGGTTCTGTCATAGATAAATTCCCTCCTCAACATAAAAAAGAACCTGTGAGATTATTTCACAAGTTCCCATAATCGCTTATCGATTTCATTAATACGCTTGTACGCTTCAGTATCTTTATAATTAAGTGGTGGATTATAAACACCAATCAATCCTAATTTTGTTGCCAATTCAACTTTCTCTTGAATCAATCGTTCCAGTTCAGACTGTTGTTTGCTTTCTGAATCGACTACTTTCGACATCTTTATCACCTCAATTCATTCTGAGATAATCTACATCGTAGATTGCTTTATATGCCTTAACGCCTGTTATACCAGTGCCAAAGTCAGTGTCATAAGTTAATGAGCAACGAAAGGTATTTACTATCTCTGATCTAAGATTTTTGTCATGAAGTATCTTGAATACTCTTCCTGCCATTTTCCGAGCATCAACAGAACTTTTAGCGTAAAAATCTAAACAAAATTTCCCTTCGAACACAAGTAAATTACGACCATAACGACCAGGCATTACATAAATCTGAACTTGCGGATTATGTTCCTTTATAAATGCAGCATCAGGTTCTAACCCCTTAACAATCCGATTCACAACTTTCTCAGGTGGGGATAATGGCATTAGAGCAAAGTAAGCCATAAAGACATCATCCTTCTTAAGTTGACTGTATACAGCTTCTATTAACTCTTGACTCAAAATCTCACCTCATTCTGAAATAGTTGTGATACGGAAAATTAAGTATGACATTCTGCAACCCTTGCATAATTCTATCTCGATTCGCCATTAAAGCTTGTCTTAGAAAGAAGGTTGGTGGTGTAGGACCAAAACTCCTATCGATATCTCCTCTTGCTGCTAACTCCTCAAGATCGACACCAGCCATACTACCACCAGATGATTTAATCGTTCCATCGATTGATTTATACTTTCCTGTTCCTCGACCAGCAACGACCCTAGACGAGCGAGAACGATAGCTGTTCCAAAGATCGGAATTCATATAATTCACTAGACCAGGATTGTCCTGTGGTCCTGCCATTAATGAGCCTTTACCGAACTGCTCTAACCACGCCTGCCAGTAATCCGCTGTGATCTCCATTGAGAACATGTCCGTAGCTAATACTTCCATATTCCTTCTTAGGTGATTACGAACCTCAGGATAGTATCTAATGTTCGCTTTAGCTGATTCTTCGACTAACTCAGACAATGAAATTACTTCTTTAATCAGTTCGTTTCTCAAGTCGCGTTCTGCAAGTTGATAATTATATCCTTTATATCCTTCACTCATCGCAAGTCCTCTGAAAGTTGGATATGAAGCAAGTTAGGATATTTAATACTGTCCACAACATCTACTTGATATGGGCGACCATCAAGAACGATTCGATCCGGTGACAACAATGATTGATCTTGTGGCTTTCGTACATCAACGGACGTTTGAATAATCAGAACATAGTTTGTTGTTGCTAGTAGACCAGGTTCATCCATGCGAAGTTGAGCAGTAACATACTGAGCGAAGCATTTTACATCCGACTCCATTGGCGTAAACGATGGTTCACCTACTGGATTATCTAGAGAGTCATAATTTTGACCATATCTTTGAACCTCAACTAAAGTATTTGTTTTCAGTAATGAACAATACTTGTCTCTCTCAACTGTGGTACGCATGGTCAAGACAAGGAATGATACATCTGACTCCACGATCATTCCTAATTCAATCGCTGATTGAAGAGAAAACAGACCGTTGTAGACGTATTCCTTGCCCATTACAGTTGTTGCCTTAGTCTCTCTAGATAAAACTACGTTTTCAGCATTACCATCAACTAGGCAAGGTGTAAAGCGGTGTGAGAATTCATAGAACATTGATACTCACCTACCTAAATGAACGAAGTTTATATTCTGAAAGTAGATTAGCTATTTCAGGTGTAACGATGTTATTGCCGAAATATTCAATCGAGTAATCAAAATCTTTCTTGGTTTTCACATTTGGATTAAGATTAGATGCTAATTGAGATACAAGTAGACCACAAGCGACTTTTACCTTTTCAGGAATTACTTCATATCCACTTGTATACTCTATCTGCAATTCAGCATAAGACGATCCAAATGGAGATTGACCACACCAAACTGTACCGATTGATTTATCGATATCTAAGTTGCTTAGTTCGATAGGTTCAAATGTTGGATTTCCAAAAAAATTCCCCATCAATCCTTGCAGTGCTCTTCCTTGGAGTGACAATACTTCCACAACTGGATAGTACGAAACATGGCCACGTTGATTATTTAGCAGAATACGTTCTTTGTAGATTTTCACACCTATTTCTCGCTGACAATAACCGTCAATGATTGAAGAAGCTCGTAAAATAAGCGTTTCAGTTAAGACAACACCTTCAGATGCATAGGAACTGTCATCTAGCTCAAGGTATTGAGTCATTCTACATAACCTGCTTCGATTAATTCATCAGCAAGTTTTAGTGGAAGTTCAGCCTTGCCATCCTTAAACGACACGACCGACTGCTTGTAATGCAATGTATGAGATCCAGTACATTGACTTGCTGTACCTTTGAACTTAACAACTTTCGTAGTTGCCACTTGCTCAATAATTACTTTACCTTGAATAACTACAAGAGCTTCATTCACTACAACCGACTCATTATCATATTCAGCAGGTTCCAGTTCATTATTATCTGCCACTAATTCAGCAGCATCGACAATAGATGTGAATTCATCTACATCTGATTGATGGTATTGACCAACTTCAATTCCGATAACGATTAAAAGCAGGAATGCACGAGCCGCTTCAATTGCATCTTTAAGTTTTTCTAACTTCGATTTAGCCACGATTCATTTCTCCCTTCTAAAACAGAAAAGGCGATCTGAGTAGACCGCCTTACCGCATCTTATTTAATTAACCAATAGCTGCAATCGTTGGACGCTCGATTGTGCCGTAAGCATGTGCATAGCTTGGACCTTTTGCAACAGGAGCTCCGTACTTGATGCCTACATATTGCTCTTGAAGGTTTCCAGTAGTACCTAGTTCAAACAAGTACATACCCTTTTCACCAACATAGTGATACTCGATCATTGGCTCAGTTACAATTGCGATACCATAATCAGTATTTTCAGGTGTTGTTGCATTAACATTTGAAGGTATGAATGGTTCTGGAATGATTGGCAATAAGCCAGCGGCTGTCATAATTGTAGGAACTTCTAATCCTGCAATAACCGTTTTACCGAATGGATCTGACATTTTCCCACTTTCAACAGCTAAGCGAACTTCTTCAGACATATGGTAATGTCCGATTGGTTGGATATAGATCGCTGTTGGCATGATTTCGTATTTTTCACTTGCTACCATCGCCGCTACCTTAGCGCGAATAGCAGCAACAATTGAAGCATCTACGCCTACTGTGAAGGTATTTGTGATTTGAGAAGCTAATCCAACATATTGTTGAGTTGTAGGAACAGCTAGAGCGGTATCATTACCTCTCCACAACGCCTTACCGTGAGCTAGTCCAATGCCGTTTAACATATCGTTCAAATCTTTCCCTTTAAGTTCAGGGAAGTTATTTTGTTGCTGACCAAGCGTAATGTCATAGTGACCAAAATTCACTTGGTTTGTTAAAGCTTTGATTTTCACACCATGAGGTGTACGGGCATTACTAGTTGCTGTTGCAGATGGATTACGCGGATCTACGAAAGCTCCACCGTTGATTGTATTTTGTTCGTAGTACGTTGAAATATCACCTGTTGCTGGAACATACTGAATTCGAGCATCTAATACCGAATTACGACGTAAAATGTCTGTAATCTCTTTTTGGAAATCATCAGTAATTAATGCACCTGGTGCTTGAAATTGTGTTGCTGCTGAAATATCAACGAATTGTGCTGTACCTACACGACTATTCATGAATTACACACTCTCCTTTTCGGCAAATTGTGCTTTTGCCTGCATTTTTAATTTGAATGATTCTGATGCAGATAATGGTAGAGCATCTACAGAAGCACAGAACGACTTATAATCAATTTCTCCATCAGCTTCTGCCTTGCCACCATGTTTAGCTAGCAATTGAGCAGGTGAAGCTGTCTTGCGTTGTGGCTCATCGCCTTTTGGCGTTGTTGTGGTATTTCCTGCTTTCAGTTCAGCAATCTCTTGCTCTAGAGCAGCAGCCTTATCTTCAGCCGCTTTTAGAGTTGCAGCAGCAGCTTCCTCCGCTGTCTTTACATCGTCTTGTTCCTTAGCAGCTTTCATTGTAGTAACCTCCGACTTAATAGAAGTTACTTCACTTGCCACTGTTGCTACACTAGCGGACAATGCAGTAATGCTTTCCGTTACTGCTTTCATTGAATCTTCCATTGCTTTGATTTGTTCTGGTGTCATTTTATTTTTTTCCTCCTCTTTATTGTTTTTAGCTGCAAAACTAGTTGTCTTATAAGCAGCAGCTTCCGCAAATAAGATAGCTGCTCCAGTACCACAAAATTCAATTACATCAAGGACGGTTTCATCATCCTCAGCATTTTGTACTGATGCTTCCATTTCAAGCGATGCGCCAAACTGATACTCACTCCAGTTGTACTCAGCTGCTAGTCCATTGTAGTAACGAATAGTCGCTACAACGTCAGGAAAGTCTTTGGCGTAAATGTAACCATCTATCCAAGCAAAACCATCCAGCGAACGATACGCCTTTTCGATTACAGCAACCTTAAAGCGCGGATCATGATCTGCCATGCCATTTACATAATCGATGTTCAATGCCATGCCAACAAACGTCTGGAGATATTGATCACATACACTGGATGAAATGCGAATCAGCTTACCTCCTGCACCTCCTGGTGAACCATCTGAAGGTACATCTACAGCAAACAATGCACACTTGAAAGGAGCTTTATTAGGATGTGATCCTGCATCTGACATTTGGAAGTCTTGCACACGCATTGTTGCTTTACTAAACTTCAATGTTTTCAACAATTTTCATCACCTCCTTCAAGCTAGATTTTTTCCATCAAAAAATCCCACCTATTCTCGTAAACTCGATATCTGTTCACGTAGAGAGATGGGATAGCTATTGTTTGAACTTTGTCATTTATTTCAGAACTTGGGATTAAGTAAAAAACAGTTTCTTTTCCACTTAAACCGACAAGAAGTAAAATATCACAAGTGTTTCTAAATAATTTTCTCGTTCTTCCGGAATCAAATGTAATTCTATTGGGCGATACAATGTTACCATTTGATCTTTTCTCTGTGAGTGTGAATAAATGCCTGAAATCACTACATATCTGCGCAGATTTAATATCCACACGGACGTTATCATTAATCAAAAGATCGAATGATGAGAGTTTATTCTCTACATTCATATCAATAACTTTGAACCCCAAACTTCTCAACTTAGATATAGCGATTCGCTCAGCTTTTTTACCAGTACTATCTCTTGTCTTTATTCCGTGCTTGGTTCTTAGTTTAACTATCGCAGTCCTGTGAACCCCGGCAACAGAAGCTATTTCTTTGTCCGTCATACCTTTTATTGTGTAAAACTCGTCGATTTCTTCTTTCGTTAGACAAGCTACCCAAGGCAACTTTTCCACCTACTTCCCCAAAATAAAAACGCCTACTTGTGATTAAGTGGCGTTTTCGTCATCAGTTTTATTGTCATCATCAAGATCAGTGCGTTCATGTGTATCGTTTTTGTT
>DXHF01000204.1 GCA_019113605.1 Candidatus Paenibacillus intestinavium | reverse complement strand
TATATCGATAATACTTAGATAGATGCATCGATATGTTCATAACGGATTCCGTCTTATTCAGTCTTGCTAGGCTACGTATTAATGCAAAACAATTATATAGGAAATGAGGATTGATTTGCGATTGTAATTGCTTTACATTTGCTTCTCGCAGCCGCAGCTCCTCCATATATACCTTCTCAATTAATCGCTCAGTTTCAGCAGTCATATCGTTAAATCGCTCAAACAAATATGAAAATTCATTTTTGGGATTAACTTTAATCCGAGTAGAATAGTCGCCTTCTTGAAGTTTTCTAACATTTCGAATGAGTAATGCAATGGGACGCTGAACATTCCGATACAATAAGTACCCAGCAAGCAAGCTCATAACAAGCAATAACACGACAGATACATAGAACAAAATTTGAGTTTTAACTATTGGCTGTAGCATATTATCGATCGGTACGTAGTCTACGAGATACCATCCCAAAGTATCAATTGGTGCAAATAATACTAAGTAATCTTGATTTGAAATTTTAATAATTTGATTATTGGATGTCGGGATGAGCTTGTTGGACTTTATAAGCTCGCCAATTGCTGTAATCATTGTCTTATCTGAGCTTTTATTTTGAATGGTGCTACCGTTCATTTCATATAGGAAGGGATCACCTTTTCCTGTTTCCTTGAACGTATCCAAATCTTTAATAATATGTTCTTCAGGGAACGAAATCTCAACGATAATACCAGCTTCTTCAAGATTATCAATTTTATTTTTGGGTCTAACAATATGACGGACAAAGCGCTGCTGTGAAATATTTTGGGTAATAACCTCCTGATACTTCCATTTTGGAGCAAGTAGTCGCCTTACCGTATCTAAGTCATAGGAAAGAAATTTATTCGTAGATACAAATTCTTGGTTGGATGGCGCAAAAATACTATACTGAGTATCCCAGCGCTGTGACACATTAAGTAACCGTAATCGCTCCATAATACGAAGTCGTTCATTATTACGTTCGTAAGCGCTTTCTATTAAATGAAACGTTTGTAGCGTTTGAATATGTATATCTTCGCTCAATAAAAAGCCTAATGAAGACAATGTTATTATACTTTTATTAAATTCATTTGCAAGAAAATTAATATCCTTTTGCTTGAGTGAGCGGACCTCCTCCTTAATGACCTGGATACTCGTCTGCATAGATAATGCATATAGCAAAATAATCGGAATCAATAGCAAAATAATTAACGATATGATCTTTGCAAATGTATTTTCACGTAAACGCATATCATAACCTCACTTCCAAAAAAATTGGCATCTTTCCAAAGAACGTGGTCTATATCCAAAACACTAGTGTTGCTAAAATTATGATACAGGAAAGAGAAAAAAATACAATTCAATTTTTTGGAAGGGGGCATTACAGTGGAGAGTATGATCAACAAACCGCTGAAAAATAACGATCAAATAGAGCTAAAGGGAAAGCGGGATAGAGAGAAGTTAAGTCGCACTTGGCCCTTGCATCTCATGTTGCTACCAGCAGCAATTGTAACATTTATATTTGCTTACTTGCCAATGGGAGGCTTAGTTATGGCCTTTCAAGACTTCAAACCTTATGACGGGCTATTCGGATCGAAATTTGTCGGACTAGAGCATTTCCGTTTTATGTTTGAATATCCAGACAGCAAAGAAGTAATTGTTAATACTATTGTTATTTCTGGCTTGAAAATTGTTTTCGGATTAATTGTACCGTTTGTATTTGCTATGTTATTGAATGAAATTAGAAAAGTTGCCTTCAAACGCACAGTACAAACGCTTGTCTATTTACCACATTTTATTTCTTGGGTTATTCTTGGTGCTATTCTAACAGATATGTTAGGCAGTAAAGGGATTGTCAATTCCACGCTCAACCTACTTGGTGTCAATTCGATTCCTTGGTTAGCGAATGGGGACTGGTTCCGTTTTACTGTAGTTTTAAGTGACGTATGGCAAAATTTTGGATTTAATACCATTGTATTTCTGGCATCACTTGCAAGTGTAAATCCAGCATTGTATGAAGCAGCTGAAGTAGATGGGGCTACACGTTGGAAACAAACAATTCATATTACCGTTCCGGCAATGATTCCTATCGCGGTTGTCGTTGGTACGTTATCGCTTGGTAATATTTTGAATGGTGGATTTGATCAAATTTTCAACCTGTATAATTCGCTAGTATACGATAAGGGCGATATTATCGATACCTTTGTATATAGAACAGCCATATTAAATGGACAATACAGCTTTGGTACGGCAGTTGGGTTATTTAAATCTGCTATAGGTTTGATATTGATTGTTATCTCCTACCGATTAGCCTACAAAGTTGCAGGTTACAGAATATTTTAAGAGAAAAGGTGAGAGAGCATGTATTATAAAACAAATGGATATAAAGTATTTTCGGCTTTTAACTATATTTTGTTAATGATAATATGTCTATCATGTGTATTGCCACTAGTTCATATATTGGCGGTTAGTTTTAGCGCAAGCGCTCCAGCCAATTCTAATCTAGTTGGTTTGTGGCCAATGGGCTTTAACTTTGATGCTTACTCCAAAACGTTAAACAATGCTAATTTTCATAATGCCCTATTAGTTGGTCTAGAGCGTACAATACTTGGTACATTAATTGGTATGTTACTTATTACGCTAGCTTCTTATGCATTATCAAAAGACAGCAAAAATTTTAATAGCCGTCCATTTTATGTTTGGTTCTTCTTATTCACAATGCTGTTTAGCGGGGGGATTGTACCTTCCTACATGTTAATCCGCGAACTACATCTAATGAATACGATTTGGGCGCTTGTACTTCCACTTGCTATTAACGTGTTTAATATGGTACTTATGATGAACTTCTTCAGAGCAGTTCCGAAAGAGCTGGAGGAAGCTGCCCATATTGATGGTGCTGGTCATTTCCGTACGTTAATTAGTATTTACTTGCCAGTTTCTATGCCATCGATTGCTACAATTTCACTATTTACGATGGTCATGCATTGGAACTCCTGGTTTGACGGGCTATTATATATATCTGACTATCGAAAATATCCATTGTCTACTTTTTTGCAAACCATTATAGTACAACAGGACTTTAACAAAATTAATCCAGATATTAATGAATTGAAAAATATATCTCAGCGAACTGTCAAATCGGCACAAATCTTTATTGGTACTTTACCAATATTACTTGTATATCCATTTTTACAACGCTACTTCGTTAAAGGAATTATTTTGGGAGCAGTAAAGGAGTAGGCAATATAATGGCATCAATCTAAAGAAAATAGCATTTCAAAAATAAATAGTTAATATTATGATTGCCTTATAACAAATTCACTATTTGTTATTCTTTTACTTTATTTAATTTACTGGGGGCGAAAAAGTGAAGAAATTATTATCGGTAGTATTGATTATTTCATTTGTTTTTGCAATTACAGCATGTTCTGGCACGAATAATAATGGTGGAGAAAACACAAAAGCTACGCCTGCACCAAAGGGAACAGAGCCAGTAACTAACAACGCTAGTAATGATGAAGGGTTTGTAGATGGTAAATATATAACACCAATCACATTATCAACAGTATGGGGTCTTAATGAAAATGGTTCGATATTCAAAGAAGGCGAGAGTATTGAAAATAATGTTCATACACGAATGATCAAGGATCGACTTGGAATTGAAATTAAGTATGATTGGGTTGTTACGAATACAAATGATGCTTACAAAACAAAACTACGTCTTATGCTTTCTTCAGGTGAGAAGATGCCAGATATTATTACATACCGTGGAGATTTAGAAACGGTTAATATGCTAATTGATTCTGGTCAATTTATGCCTGTTGGTGAATTGGTTAATAAATATGCTAATGATACGTACAAAGAAGGACTAGCACTAGATCCCGCGATTTGGCTGCCAATTACTCGTGATGGCGAGAAAATGGCGCTTCCGATTTTGGACTATGCTTACAATGACGATCATGTTATGTGGATTCGCCAAGACTGGCTAGATTACTTGAAGCTTGACGCTCCAACTACAATTGCTGAGCTTGAGACAGTTATGGATGCTTTTGTGAACGGTGATCCTGATCAAAACGGTAAAAAAGATACGATAGGTTTGGCATCAGGCTTCAAAAATGGATTTAGTACTTGGATGACTGATATTGGCTTCGTATTCGGTGCTTATGGCACAATTCCAGGTCAATGGAATTTGGCTGCTGATGGAACGCTAGAAAACGGTTCTATTAATCCAGCATCCAAAGAGGCATTAACGACGTTGAAATCATGGATGGAAAAAGGCTATATTTCTGAAGATTCCGCTCTATATGACGAGGCAATAGGAGCTGAGCTATTTACTAAAGGTGAAGCGGGTATTATGTTTGGACGTAACTGGCTACCAGCATGGCCGTTCCCGGATTTACTTGCTAACGTACCTGGTTCAAGCTATAAGGCATACCCAATTCCTGCAGGTCCAGATGGGAAAATAGGTTCAGCTGGTGGTAACCCTCCAGTGAATGGATATATGTTTGTTAACAAAAATAGTGAGCATCCTGAAGCTATTGTTCACTACTACAACTGGTTCTTCGACAATTTGGCTAATCCACAACCAGGCAGCGAATTTGAGAATGGTTTTGCAGAAGGTTATGATTATGCGCTCTTACCAGATGGAACTTTAACAGCAGATGCGGTGGCAAATCCAGATCTGTTCCCTGGCTTAAAGGGTCAAACAGCTCCAGCTCTTTACTACACATTAACGTATGAAGGTGCACGAATTCCTTCCCTATATGGCGATACTCATATTAAGCTGGCGAATGGTGAAGCACCTGTAACGCCATATGAAAAACAAGAGTTCAATACTCGTTTGAAAGAAAATATCGATGCAATGAAAGTTGTTGTAGAGCAAAAAGATATTCGTATGAAAAACTACTATATGGGACCAATTACTGAGACAATGCAAAGTAAGAATGAGCTGCTGAATAAGCTCGTTAACGAAACATATAGTAAAATTATTTATGGACAACAGCCAATCGAAGCATTCGACACAATGGTGGAAAATTGGTTGAAATCTGGTGGAGAGCAAATTACAAAAGAAGTTAACGAATGGTATGAAAATGCGCAATAATAAGCTGCTAATGAACTAAGGTACTAATCAAACGTAATGGAAAGAGCGACTTACTTCTAGATGTTCAACATTGACACTAAAAGGCAGGTCGCTCTTTTCGTTGATTATATGTAAGCGATTCCAATAAAGTGATGATTATTGAGAATTATAAATTTGAAGGGAGTAATAATTAGATGAAGAGAAAAGGATTACCTCTATTACTTATTATAACGATGCTGACGATGATGCTTCCTACCGTAGTCTTTGGAGCTAATAATAAGGCAGAGGAGCAGCATTGGGGTATTGAAGAGATGCAAGCTTGGCAGAAGAAAGGATTACTGACAGGTTATGCAGATGGCTCACTTCGTCCAGATGCACCCGTAACCCGTGGAGAATTTGCACGCATCATTAATTCGGTGTTCCACTATGTTGAGATGGATAGTGAAGGATTCTCCGATGTCAATGCATCACAATGGTTCTATAGTGACATTGGAAAAGCAGCAGCAGCTGGTATTATAGCAGGTTATCCCGATGGTACATTTAGACCAAATGAAGCAATAAGTAGAGAGGATGCTGCAAAGATAATTACAGCGGCGTTCAAGCTACAACCTACCGCGGACGAACTATCTGCAAATTTGCTTGCAGCGTATAAGGATGGATCGAGCGCTCATCCATATGCTGAGTCTGCTCTCGTGAAATTAATAGCCGATGGAACGATAAAGGGTTATCCCGATGGAACAATTAGACCATTGAAACCTGTAACAAGGGCGGAGTCTATTGCTCTACTGTCAGCACTGACAGGTACGATCATTCAGACAGCAGAAACTATGAAAAGTGTAAAGATTGATGGCAATTTAGTTATAAATACGCCGGGGGTTACACTGGATAATGTAACGGTGAAGGGTAATGTATATTTAACTGCTGGTGTTGGTGAAGGTGATA
>DXHF01000203.1 GCA_019113605.1 Candidatus Paenibacillus intestinavium | reverse complement strand
ATGCATATGTTCCATTGATGTACGTCCCCTTAGTATAAGATGTAATGAAATGAAATGAAATTCCCCATACACATATAATATCATCTAATCGCTTCAGTGGGCGTATATTCGACAATTGCTGACTAGCTTTTCTAATAAATTATTCATTATATTAATTGTCCGAGTCTTATAATAAGTTGTAAGAAACCTTTCACGTCAGCATACGTACTAGACTTACATAATATTTACAGCTTAAGCATCGTGATTAACGTTAATGGTTCCGAAGCAACTTTTTACTACTAAGAAGCAGGTCAGGAAGCTACAAAAAGTTAGTTTACGCTTCCGTTGCTACTTTTTCTTACTAAGAGGTGCTTCAGGAAGCTACAAAAAGTTTAGGAGGAATCAGTATGATTATTACTACTACATCAACAATCGAAGGACATCCGGTGAGACAGTATTTGGGACTTACTACTGGCGAGGTTATTATGGGGGCTAATGTTGTTCGTGATTTTCTAGCTTCCATTACCGATATTGTCGGCGGTCGTTCTAACGCTTATGAAAGCAAACTAGAGGAAGCGCGACATGCTGCTATGGCTGAAATGCAGGAAAAAGCCCATCACTTAGGCGCGAATGCTATTATCGGAGTCGATATCGATTATGAAGTCATTCGTGAAGGTATGCTGATGGTTGCGGTAAGTGGCACAGCTGTTATCGTTTAAGACAATCTTACTCATGGAAGTATCTAACTGAATGACTACTATTACTAATGCTGCACGATATGTTTTTCACATAACATCTATAAAAGTCCATGATCGTTCCTCTTAGCAACTATCGCCAATACTCTATAATCGTTACGTCGCCGTCATTAAAAAGCTAATGATATAAAGGGAAAGAAAACAGACTTGTTGCGTATAATCCCAATTTTTTATTTATTACTCTAAATGCAAGTTTGAAATGGCGTCAAATTCAATGAAATAAACTGATTTTACATTCGTCGAACAATGCACAAAAAACGGCTCTGTTCGCATCTATTGCGCAGCAGCCGTTTTTTTGTTTTAGTAGGATAGCTTTCATTTGCTACCAACTGGCTTTAAATAGTCGTTGGACTATTTAACAAAATTAGATGTTTGGTACATATGTGCTGCTTGGCGTTAAGCTAACTGGCAGTTTAGTGCAACAAATCAGAATAAGATACGTCTAAATAATGAAAGATTATAAACTAAATGTTAAACGATCTAATTTATCCTAAGCAGGTAATGTTAATATTCAAGTAGCAAGAAAGTATTAAATAAATATACATTCTATTATTTATTGTACTTATGATCTACATTAGGAGAGGTTTTATATTGAGAACAAACAAAAAAAAAATAGGCTTATTGATTCTAATCATTCTTATTTTATCAGGAGCATTTTATCTGAATTACTCAAATATTAATTCAAAACAAGTTAATACTGAAGAAAGTGAAGAAGATGAAGAATATTTAGTTCGTTTAGTTCTTTATAAATATGGAATCGCAGCGAAAAATCATGATGTCGACGAATTATTTCAACTATCATTAGATCTTAGCTGGCCTGATCGGTACCAATTCAAAAAGAATCTAAAAGCTTTAGATGACAAAATTTCAAAATTTGAAACGATCAATCTTGAGAAAATCGAAAAAGACCTCTATCAAGCAACAGTACTTGTAGAAGCTGAATTTATGGCAAGAACAGAAATGAAGTTTCCTGTGCTTAATTTAAATGGAAGATGGAAAATTATTGTTGGACAAGATTTAGATGAAAATCAACAAGCAACAGATCCTACAAGTAACGTTCTTAAGTCTGCAGAATTTTACAAAGATTATTTTTCAAACTTAAAGCGATAATTAGATGAGTAAACTGGTGAGTTTTATCTTGTTCCAGAATTTCCAATGGATTCTATTGCCTCTCTAGGTATGATTCCTTCTGCAGGTATTTCAAATTCGGATGCTTACATATTTTAAAATTGTTAATTCCCTTTTAAGAAAGTAAAATAAAGGATATATAAAAATCCACAGGAAAAGGAAACTATAACATTGAAGAATATACTTCGGAATTTAAGAAAACTAGGTATTAAATTCACAATAATAGGTGCAGTATCCATTGTTGTATTATTTTCAATATTTCAAATTGTATTAGTGATTTCTGTAGTTATGGGATCAGGGAAGGATGACATGGTACTATTTCACGGAGATAAATATACTATTTCTAAATTGCCTAATAAATATAGTTTATTTGAGGAAGATAAAGGTGAAATTTTACCGAATGTTAAAGCTTATTTGGTAGGTAAAGAAAAAAGTTATGTGAGAAATCAAAGTATTCTGATTACAATAGATGAAACAAATGGAACTTACTCAGAAAAATATCTAACTGAAATTACTATTCTTGAGGAAAATATAATAAAAGAAATGAAAACAATACTGCAATGAAATTTGCTACAGAGGGTGACCATGTCATAATGGCTGCAGAAATATAGATCGAAGCTATTGCGTTCAATAAGAGTCTATCCAACTAATGGTAGATGTGATATTGAGCTTTCTTTTTCGACCAATGTTGTTGGACCTTATCTATTAACGCAGCTATTATTACTGCCACATATTTCATTACAGACAACCAGAGTTAGTCGTGGTAATATATGTTAAAATACAATTCGCTAGATGGAGGTATTACGATGAATCGAGTCGTCATTATAACTGGTGCTAATTCAGGTATTGGCAAAGCTGCTGCAATGAAATTTGCCACAGAGGGTGACCATGTCATAATGGCTTGCAGAAATGTAGAACGAAGCTATAGCGTTCTACAAGAGTTAATTTCAATTACTGGTAACAGTAATATTGAGCTGTTTCAACTCGATGTATCTTCATTTACTTCCATTGGGCAATTTGCTATGCAGTTTAACAATAAATTTAACAATCTCGATCTACTTATTCATAATGCCGCTTATTTGAAGCATGGTGAGCCACGGTATTTACTGAGCGAGGACGGTATTGAGCTTTCTTTTGCAACCAATGTTGTTGGACCTTATCTATTAACGCAGCTATTGTTACCGCAACTCAATAATGCGAAGCAGCCCGCTATTCTAAATGCATGCACAACAAATATTAAACATTTCTTCGATCCCAAACGACAAATTGAATTCGATAATATGCGTGGTGAGTATGCTAACCAGCGACCATTCAATAGCTATAAATTGTACGGGGATTCGAAAATGGCGTTGTTTCTATTAACGATTAAGCTAGCCGAGCAATTGAAGGGACAACGAATTCGGGTTAATGCATTGCAAATTAATCGTGTTAAGCTATCCCCTGAAACGATCGCCAATCTTAGCCCTCGTTATCGCATTCTCGCTAGATTACAAAATCCTACTTCACAACCTGCTAGCAGTATGGCAAAGCTTTATTACGATATTTGTACTTCTACTAACTATGCTGACATTACTGGATCATTAATTAACCACCATGGAGCCGTTATGGATGCTGCAATTAGCGAGAAACCTCATCCTTTTCAACTTATGCGATATCTTACTAGCGACCAGTACTATCCCGCATATGCGACCAATCGAACTTATATGAATCAGATTTGGGATTTCTGTGAACAAGCAACTGAGACCGTATTATGCAAATAGATATAATGTTTCAACAACAATAAATAGCCTGCCGTAAGAGATAATGATCCTATCATCATCTCTTGGGGCAGGCAGTTCGTTGTGTCATGTAGATAGAGATTTTTATACAAAATGAGATAAAACAAAGAGTGCAGGTGAATTCCAGTAAATTGTAATTTCGTTCGTAGCATAGCTTTCTGCATGATCGATAAACGCTGCGGCTGGAGCAGCTCCCTGTAGTTGTGCAGCTGCAATTTCATCTTGTAGATTTTTGTTGGGCCCGCCAGATAGCATGCCAGGAACAGGAGCTATAACCTCGTCGCCAATCGATGGACGATGATGTGGATTCATTATCGGTTTGGAGCCATAACCCGATACATAGCTTGTACCCATAATGTTCATACCGAAAATATAATGAATATGTTGTGCAACAATACCTTCGTACTGGGATGTCGATAGCAGCTGATCTGCCACTAGTAGCAACATGGCATTGTTCATAATATTCATATTGCTGCCCCATTCATAATGTTCTGGCAGCATAGAAATACCATAGCCATCCTGCTCACTAATTTCTACTAACTCTGTTGCACGTTGCTCTAATCCATTACGTAGTGAAGAAACAGTTTCTTCATCTTGACTATATTCAGTAAGCAAGTAGCTTATTGTCCCGTATCCGCCCATATCTGCCCAACCAAGACTATATAGATCAAAATCTTTTCTAGCAGCTAGCTCTAGAAATACTTCATGGTATTGTGCTTCACCTGTTGTACGGTATAATTCAGCAGCTGCCCAATACCGCTCATCCCGATCTACTGGATCTCCATATTCACCCGTTTTTACATCAGCTGGATTGTGGAAATCTGGATATGTTGGATGCTCTTCAAGCCATCCCCAAGCTAGCTTCGCCTGCTGTAAGCAATACGAAGCATAACCTTCATCTATCGGTTCATAAATGCGCGCTGCTAATGCTAATGTTGCCGCGAAACTTGCCGTTGCCGTTGCTGATATCGGGGACGCAAATAACGGAGCAAGATCATCTTCTGGCATCATATCGGATGGCGGAAACTGTAATGTTGTTAGTTTGTGGTAGACACCACCTGATGCCTGGTCCTGCATACGCATCATCCAATCGAGCTCTACTTTACATTCATGAAGTACGTCAGCCATACGCTCATTAGTTTCTGGTAATGGAATCGGCGTCGCAAATGCTTGTGGATACCATTCATAGGCTAGCAATAGATCAGCTACTGCTTTTCCCGCTGCAACAATGTATTTTCCATAATCGCCCGCATCATGCCAGCCCCCACATCCATCGAATTGTTGCTCTGGAGCTCCATGTACATGTACAAGAGAGGTATGGCATGGGCCATGACTCCATACCCCTGCATACTGCTCCTCTAACTCAACGCCACAGCGCAAATAGTAAAATGCTTTCAGTAGAGCTCGCTGCGCATCATGATATACTTCATTGCCAATTATAAATGGGTAAGATTTGTCCTCGTTCTCGAATGCTATATAATAAGTTCCTGGTGTACGATAAGAGGAGAAATCCGCAGTACTTACTATTGCTCCTGATGCTTCATCATACTTTGCAGCTGTGGTAGTACTTTGGAATACCTTCTCATTACTATGAAAATCTACTACGTAGAAATTACCTTCAAGACCTGTGATAATCGCTTTTTTAAGATCTGTTTCTCGATAACCCAACTGGTTAATTGCAATAATAGAATGCATAGATGTCCTCCCAAAATTTTTTGTTTACTTCGTAATACACTACTCTGTTAACGAAAAGTTACTTCGTAAGCGTAGTCTAGATTTTTTTATTTACTTCTTTACTTAAAATTGAGATGTTAACAATAACATCATCTTGTGAACACGTTTTCATAAAAAGGTTTATTTATACTTGCCCTGTCGATTCTCATGCTGTTGGCACATCTATATCACATTGTTTTCATTGTAGCACATACACGGCTTCTTGCAATCGTTTCCATAAAAAACAGAAAGAGCTACTCACTTTACGGAGCGCTCCTTCTATCTGCAACTAGTTCTTATTCCATTAATATAATAATTATTCGACTACGATTACGAGCTAACTTGTTTCACATTACTATTACGTTTCTCTGTAACACTAGATGTTATCAGTAGTGCTAGTGAAACGACAGCAATAATGATTACTGTAATTGCTACTTTGGTGTTGAACTGTAGCCCTCCAAAATAAAGAACTTCTCGAATACTCGATGCAGCTATTCGTAGCGGAGTCCAGTTATATAGATAGGTTACTGTCGTATCTGATAGAAACTGAGGTGCGAGATTCATAATTGGCATGGAGAAGAACATTAGCAGGACGAGTAAACCCATTGCGGGTAGACCAATCCAATTTAACAACGCTGACTGCATGTAGAAGAAGCTATAAGAGACAATGGCAAACCAGACCCATGTTTCAATTGTCGATGTAAGTTCCAAACCGTACCAAGCGGAGGCCATCCATACAGTCAATGCCGAAGATAATATGGGTAAGATCAATCCTACTACAGCTTGCTCCAATCTGTTTTTCAAAGGGTCAATGATGACGTTGTTCATCTTTCGTAATAAGTAAAATAGGGCTAATGCAGTTATTAAGTTACTGATCCACAGCATTTGTGTTAGTAATCCTGGAGCATTACCCATAGCTTGACGCTCGCCAATCGGATGGATAATTTGCTCCTCCAACTCGATTGGTGACAATAGTTCTGCTGTAATACTTGTAGGAATAACACCTCCGGTTTGCTCACTCAGTTGACTGAGTAATTGTTGTGCTAGTTGCTCGTTCATGACAACCAATACATTGTGCGTCACTTGCTTAATAACACTTGTTGCTTGCGAATTCATGCCTTCATTGTAGATCACTTTCATCATTGCTTGTTGTGGTGTCGGTGATGTAATAGACATTAGATTAGCACTTAATTGTTGAGGCAATACTATTGCCCCATACACCTCTTGATTATCCAATTGGAGCTGTAGTTCATCTTCGGATGTAAGCTGCTGCCACTTGAAAGGTAATTGATCATTAGCTAGCAATTGCTGCGCGATTATAGCTCCAGCATTATAACTGCTTCCATCAGGCAATGTTACTCCTTCATCAAGTACAATTAGTGCGACGGGAAGCTCTTGTGGCTTAGCGCCTGCAATAGAACCGAACATTGCTACCCCGAAAATAATCGTAACGACAAGAACCATTAGTATGGCTATAGTATAACCTTTATATTTGCTAAATTTCATACGTGAAACACCCCTTTTATTAATCAACGTCGTGTTGATTAATGATTATGTTGTCAATTATAATAAGAGGTAGCTGTAATCACAATAATCAATGTTCAGCTAACTGTTAACTAATCAACAGTGGGCTGTATTACTGTTCATTAAGGAGTAATCAAATGACCATTAAGTATGATCGTAGACAAGTAAAAACGAAGCAACAGCTGTTGCAAGCATTGCTCACTTGTATTAAGCAGAAAGGACTGGATCATGTAACGGTAACGGACATTGCTAATGAAGCAAATTTGAATCGCGGCACATTCTATCTGCACTATCAAGATGTTCGTCATATGCTTCAACAAATTATGAATGAGAAGATCGATATGTTAACAGAACTTATCTCTCAAGTCGATCCCTATGAGCATGGTCAATACGCTGATCGAGATCTGCCTTATCCCAAAATCGTTGCTATACTAAAAGAACTGAGTAGCGATCGCCTTTTTTATACGACTATACTAGGACCTAAAGGTGATCCTTCGTATATACTGCATATTAAAAAAATATTAACTGACAATCTATATGACAAATTCGAGCTACATGTTCCCGGCACAGCATCAGCTCCTGTCCCTACACATTATTTGCTTGCCTATATGACCTCCGCTGCTGTAGGTTTAGTTATGTATTGGCTCGAAAATGATCTCCCTGAAACTTCTAGTGAAATTGGTGCAATCATTATGAATATTGCCAATCATGGTCTAATTGTGTCCGCTGGTCTTCGAGAAAAGCCACAAAACAACATGGACTAATATCCGCTATTGTTGTAGATAAACTTATACTAACGAAAAGTGTATAAAACAATGATTATGCCATTGAACATGATCTTAGATGTATGCAACAATACGTATGAGAAGAGTTGCTATATTAATAAAATAACAGCTCGATCAATGTAATGCTGTAGTTATCTATTGGATTATGCTTCCGATGCTTCCGAAGTATTTTTCTATACTGGGAAGCAAAGCTAAGAAGCACAGAAAAACTTTAGGAGGAATGTAACGATGAGAACGATGAAACTAGGAACATCTACATTAGAAGTGCCTGTCATTGCTGTAGGTTGTATGCGTATTAATTCACTCGATAAAACCCAAGCTGAGCGTTTCGTACAAGGATCATTAGAACTAGGTGCAAATTTCTTTGACCATGCCGATATTTATGGTGGCGGTCAATGCGAAGAAATCTTTGCTGATGCGATACATATGAGTGACGATGTTCGTGAGAAGATCATCTTGCAATCTAAATGCGGAATTCGTAAAGGGATGTTCGACTTCTCGAAGGAGCATATTCTAGATTCTGTTGATCAAATCTTACAACGTCTGAAAACGGATTACTTAGACATACTTCTATTACATCGTCCAGATACATTAGTAGAACCAGATGAAGTTGCTGAAGCTTTCGATAAACTTGAAAGTAGCGGTAAAGTTCGTCACTTCGGCGTATCCAATCAAACGCCGATGCAAATACAATTATTGAAAAAGTCTGTGAAACAACCGCTTGTTGCTAACCAACTACAGCTTAGTATTACGAACGCAACAATGATTGCTAATGGATTCAATGTGAATATGGCAAACAGTTCGGCTGTCGATCGTGATGGTGGCATTCTCGACTTCTGTCGCTTGAATGATATTACGATTCAGCCATGGTCTCCATTCCAATATGGATTCTTTGAAGGCGTGTTTCTTGGCAATGAAAAATTCCCTGAATTGAATGCAAAAATTGATGAAATTGCTGCGAAATACAATGTCAGCAATACAACCATTGCAATGGCTTGGTTGCTTCGTCACCCAGCTAATATGCAGCCAGTAACAGGTACAATGAATCTCGAGCGTCTTGCTGATTGCGCTAAAGCAAGCGATATTAAGCTAACACGTGAAGAATGGTATGCCATCTTCCTAGCAGCAGGTAATGTTTTACCTTAAGTAAATATAATTAGCGATACTACCGTTGTTGAAGACAACGTAAAAACTATTTACTAAGCTAATAGCGGCATTCTAGGACGTATTAAGTTAACGTCCCGGAATGCCGCTTCCTTAATTTGTAATTATTTTACTACTTATCACTATAAATTACGACAATAGTTGACAATCTTCGAGGTCCATATACAATAAAATTAGGGATTAAATAAAACGATATACTTATATAAGGAATAACCTAAACTTATAAGTATCAATTGGAGATGATAATTTGGCTAGTGAAATAGAAAAAAAGGGAAAGAATTGGTTTAAAAGTGTCCTGTCAAACCAAAATCAATTGGAAAAAGGTTCTGCAGAAAATCAAGAACTTATAACTGAATTTGTTTTCAACGAATCTACTAAATCAATGGAAGAGTCTGAGCAACCAAATACAGATATAAACAAACAATTTTTCGAAAAAAATAACCAAGATAAAATAGTATTGGATGTTATGGTTTCAATAGAAAACATGTTAAAGGAACGGCAATTGCTATCTTATAAAAACAAAGGGCTTGAGGAACAATTAAATGCAACAAATGAAACGATTAATCGTTTTAAACACGATCAAATAAAAAAAGATCAACTTCTCCAAGAAAAACAAAAGGAGATTCGTGATTTAGAAAATAACCTGACAAATAAACAAATGAGCTATGATCAGCTCCTCGAGGATTATAAGGAATACCAACTTGAATCAAACGTAGAATACGAAAAGATTTCAAATCAACTTGAAATCGAAGTATCTAAATACAATAAGCACTACGAGGAAACCTCAAAAAATCAATATCAAAACATGTTAAAAGTTAATGACCTTGAAGATAAAATTAGAAGCTTAGAAATTGAAAATCAAAAATACTCTGAACAGTATCAGAAAATTGTTAATGAAAAGGCAGAATTAATGAACACCATTAATGATTTTACCGAGAGAATGTCTTTCTCTTTCTCAGCGAAGACTTCCACCTCTAATCCATCACAATCAGAGTAAATGTTTTGTGAAATAACTGCTTCTGCTACTAGAGAAAGGACCAAAGATGTTAGTAAATCACTTAAAATTACTCGAACTAGTAGCGATAGAAAAGAATAATGAAAAGTCATATTTACGTATAAAAATATACTGTGAACAAGAATTTGAGTTTTTCTGGGAAATTGACTGCGAAACTGCTGAAAGTTTTAACAACATATTTGAAGTTACTGGTAATCATAAATATAGATTATCGTTACATACACCGTTTGACACATCCATAAACCAGTTTATTAGTTCACTTACAAAAACATACCGAGATATAAGTGATCGTATATTTTTCACTTGTTCAGTTGATTACAAAAACAGTTTGGAACTTATTAGAAGCAGCCAAAGTATTTCTGATCTGAATAAACTACCATTTATATCTATGAATCTAGCAGTAAATGATAATATAAATATTGGAACCAAAAATAAAACAGCT
>DXHF01000202.1 GCA_019113605.1 Candidatus Paenibacillus intestinavium | reverse complement strand
AGAATGGGATATTAGAATACAAGAACTAAATTGGACAGTAGATCTTATTATGGAATAGTATTGTAGGTAGATTGATCAGTTGAGGCGAGTACAACCCGCCAACAGGGTAAGTTGGAACTAAACCGCGGACTAGGGCAATCCATTTTACATTTAGCCCAGCAAAGTTACTCATGAGCGATAGCTCCGTACTTATAACACTGTAAATTTATTACCAAGTGCTGATCAATTGTTCTTTCGAGGGTGGGAACGGGGACAATATGTAACTTAAAAAGGCAGGTCGTCAGGTCATTTACACAATGACCCGGCGATCTGCCCTTTTATATATTTTACTGCAAGTAATTCTTAAGCTCTAGAACGATTTCTGAAAGGCGAAGCTCTGTGTCTACATCTAATGTAAAAACATATTCACCAGATTCAAGCTGCTCACGAGTAACGGCAGAATCTGTAGCGTACATGCTCTTCGTATATTGTCGTGCACCCATAGAAGCGAGCACAGGTTTCAAGGAATAATCGATAGCGAGTAGATGGGACATTGATCCTGCGATAAAGACAGGTGTAATAATTTTGCCTTCAAATCCTTTTTGCGGCAGTAAATCTATATAGGCTTTTAATACACCAGTAAATGAAGCTTTATATACTGGACTTGCAATAATAACAGCGTCTGCCTGTTCAATTAGCTCATTAGCAGCGATAATATGCGGGCTATTGAAGCGTGTATATACTAGATCCTCGGGGGGAAGATCTATTACATTAACAGCAGCAGTTTGAAATCCTGCTTCGGTTAATGCTTGACGAATATAGTTAGTCATACCGTTAAGGCGTGAGCTAGCGTTGGGACTACCTGATAAAATAACAACTTTGTACATGATTTTACAGTATCCTCCTAAAACTATTTATATTATTATTAATAAGCTTCCTGTTAATAAAAGTGGCTTCGGAAGTGTAGAACTATATAATTAGGTCCACTATGCTTTGTGGATGACTTCGTTATGAAAGTCTGCTTTTTGAACTACATCTATAAGTGTGTAAACTGTTATCAAGCGTATCATGAACTAGCGATAAGGGTCAAGAAACAAGAACAGAGCTTTTTTGTATCCGGCACTAATTAATATGGTACAATGACGGAAACTGCAGCAATGGGAGTGTGTCTAGTATGGGCGTTATAGATATGACCAAACAATTAGAACAAATATTGAATTGTTCTGTTATACGCAGCAATAGAAGTTTGGAGGATATTGCCCTTTTTATGGGACCTTCGTACGAGAATGCTACTATAGAAAAGGGACAGTATATAGAAGGAAATTATGATTGTTGGTTAGTTATGGATTTATTTGCAGAGTATTGTGAGGTCATTGAGTTTCAGCAGAAAACTTTGAGTACAACAGAAATGCAGCTCATTGCAATACTATTATTGAATAGAACAAGTGTTACACTTGATAACCAATATGCAGGAATGACGAAGATTGAGAAGCAGGCAACGAAATTAGGCGAATGGCTTCAGAGTCAAATGGATGCTCATGCAACAAGGTCTAATATACCTGAGCATCTTATTATGTCAAGCTCCTTATATCATGAAATGGTTCCCATTCTATTAATTGCTGATAGCTCTATACAATCCCATAGTAGTTACTCTGAGCTGGACAAGCTCCTTCGCTCCTTTCTATCTGAAGATGTTCTGCTTATTCCACTGCCGAATGATGAGTGGTTAATATGGGGACCGACTTCATTGCTTAGAGATGATGATTCCTCAGATTCTGATCATATAGATGAGGAGACGCTGGAAGATAGTTTATCTAATATTGCTCATGGTTTACATGATATGCTAGCTAGTGAATGGATTGGTGAAAGTCAGATCGCGATAACTTATCCGATCGTACCAGCTAAATCGATTATTGAAACAATTGGACAATTAAGAGAAAGCATTCATATTGGACGCAAATTTCACGTTGGAACCAATATACATTTGCCATGGTTGCTTCAATTAGAAGTATTGTTGCATGCGATACCTGAAGTACATCGTCAAAAGTATTTGGAGCAATCATTGAAACGTGCAGATCTTTTTGTAGAAACAGAAATGCTAGCTACTTTAGAAACATTTTTCAGCTTGGATTGTAATGTTAGCGAGACAGCCAAGAAATTATATATACATCGAAATACACTATTATACCGATTAGATAAGCTGAAGCATGAGACAGGACTTGATGTCAGATTGTTCCGTGATGCTGTATTAGTGAAGATTATTTTACTATTGTACAAAGTTACGAAAACGCATTAATTTTTTTGTAAAGTATGTGCATAGTCAATTAACCGCACTTAGGATAAGATAAGGACATAAGAAAATTTCACTTTAGGGGGAAATACACATGGCAGGCGTAAAATTAGAAGGAATTTATAAAAAATACCCAGGATCCGATAAGGCTTCTGTAACTGATGTTAATCTTGATATTAAAGATAAAGAATTTTTGGTACTAGTTGGTCCGTCTGGTTGCGGTAAATCTACAACTCTTCGTATGATCGCTGGTCTTGAAGAAATTTCTGAAGGTAAATTATTCATCGGCGACCGTTTGGTGAACGATGTAGCTCCAAAAGATCGTGATATCGCGATGGTATTCCAATCTTACGCTTTGTATCCACATATGAACGTATACCAAAACATGGCTTTTGGTTTGAAACTTCGTAAATTCAAAAAAGCTGATATCGACAAACGTGTTCGTGAAGCAGCTTCAATTCTTGATATTGTACATTTACTAGATCGTAAGCCTAAAGCTCTTTCTGGTGGTCAACGTCAGCGTGTTGCACTTGGTCGTGCAATCGTTCGTGAGCCTCAAGTATTCCTTATGGATGAGCCACTTTCTAACTTGGATGCAAAACTTCGTGGACAAATGCGTGCGGAAATCTCTAAATTGACTAAACGTCTAGAGACTACAACAATTTATGTAACGCATGACCAAATCGAAGCAATGACAATGGGTGATCGTATCGTTGTAATGAAAGATGGTTTCATTCAACAAACAGCTTCTCCTGAAGAACTGTACAACAGCCCAGTTAATATCTTTGTTGCTGGTTTCATCGGATCTCCGTCTATGAACTTCATTACTGGTTCAATTACAGAGCAATCTGGCGAAGTTAAGTTCAAAGCTAGTGGTGTAGACGTAGTTGTTCCAGAAGGTAAAGCAGCTACACTTCGTTCTAAAGGATTCATCGGTAAAGAAGTTGTTCTAGGTATTCGTCCTGAGGATCTTCATGAAGAGCCTGTATTCCTAGAAGCTTCACCAAAAACTATCGTTTCAGCTAACATCGAAGTTGCTGAAAACCTTGGTCATGAAATGTACCTATACCTTAACGGTATCGGCACTGATTCTGTAATCGCTCGTGTAGATGGTCGTTCTACTCTACGTGATGGCGCTACAGTTAAACTTGCAATTGATATGAACAAAGTTCATATGTTTGATAAAGAAACAGAACTTAACATTTTCGAAAGCTAAATTGTTATTAAGGCCCCACTGCAAACTATTGCAGTGGGGTTTTATTTATTAATAGAAATTTTATCCATTGTAAAGAGCCCTAACATTGCGTTTAGGCTCTTTTTGCTATACCATTGAGACATGAGATATGATGGTTTATGGATTGTCATTGGAGGAGGAAATAAGTATGCCGAAGAAAGTAAAGGTAGCTGAACTTGTTAGACATTTCCAACTGGAAGTTCTTTCTGGGGAAGATGGATTAAAACGATTAATTACCGTAGATGATTTGTATAGACCTGGCTTAGAAATGGCGGGCTATTTTCACTATCACCCAATCGAGCGCATTCAAATATTAGGTCGAACAGAGATTTCATTTATTAGTATGCTTCCGAGTGAAGAAAGACGCGAACGTATGCGCAAAATTTGTTTGGAAGAAACACCATGTATTCTTATTTCACGTGGTTTGGAAGCACCAGCTGAGCTTATTGAATTTTCTAATGAAACTCAAATCCCAGTATTACGCAGTAATATTGCAACAACGATCCTATCTAGTCGCATTACAGATTTTCTTGAAAATAAATTAGCACCAACTGCTACTATTCATGGTGTACTAGTTGATGTATATGGTGTAGGTATGTTAATTACTGGCGGTAGTGGTATCGGTAAAAGTGAAACTGCACTAGAATTAGTGAAACGCGGACATCGATTAATTGCTGATGATGCGGTAGAAATTAGACAAACTTCAGATGGTAAGCTAACGGGTACAGCGCCTGAACTTATTCGTCATTTGCTGGAAATTCGTGGACTAGGTATTATTAATGTAATGACTTTGTTTGGTGCTGGTGCTGTTCGTACACAGAAACGGATTGGACTAGTTATTCGTCTGGAAAATTGGCAACAGGATAAACAATATGATCGTTTGGGACTTGATGAGGAAAAAACACAAATCATTGAGACGAATGTTCCACTAGTTACAATACCTGTAAGACCTGGACGTAACCTTGCGGTCATTATTGAAGTTGCAGCTATGAATTTCCGCTTAAAACGTATGGGCTACAATGCTGCCCTACAATTTACGAATAAGTTAACGGAAACAATTGCAGATGATATGGAAGATTATGATTGATTAAGAAGTTGTTATAGCAAGACGGTGAATAGAAAGGGTGAATGTAGTTGGAGTTAGTGCTTAATCCGGTTATGCTGGAAATCGGTCCGTTAATTATTCGTTGGTATGGTGTCATTCTTGCATTAGGTGCTGTGGCAGGTCTGCTATTAGCTATTCAAGAAGGTAAACGATTTGGTATCAAGTCTGAATTCTTTATGGATTTATTATTAATAGGAGCCCCTACTGCAATTATTGCTGCACGGATTTATTACGTAGCATTCCAGTGGGATCATTATAAAAATAATTTAATGGATGTATTCAAAATATGGGAAGGCGGCATTGCGATCTATGGTGCGATTGCAGGTGCACTTATATGTGGATACTTCTTCAGCAAAGCAAAAGGATATAGTTTCTGGAGAATTGCTGACATTTGCGCACCAGGCCTATTAATTGGTCAAATGATTGGACGCTGGGGTAACTTTGTTAACCAAGAGGCTTACGGTGGTCCAGTAGAGGAATCATTTTTAAGAGATACATTACATATTCCGGGCTTTATTGTAGAACAGATGTACATTGTTAAGGAAGGGATATTTGTTCATCCAACATTTTTATATGAATCGTTATGGAGTTTAGTAGGACTAGCGATATTGTTTGTCATTCGTCGTCGCAATTTCTTGCGTGAAGGTGAACTAATTGCCACATATATTGGTTGGTATTCTATCGGTCGTTTCTTCATAGAGGCGCTGCGTACTGATAGTCTTGGTTTTGTTGGTCCAACATGGTTAGCTAATCTAATTAATGGTTTGTGGACTCCGATGGAGCTTGTATTCCAGCAAGGGTATATGTCACCATCATACGGAAATATTCGTAGTTCGCAGTTATTAGCATTGCTGCTTGTTGTAGGCGCTATTATATTTATAGTTATTCGTCGCTTTAATATAAAAACAATTACGTATTATAATGATCCACTTATTTCTACAAAAGCGGCTGTAGTTGCAGGTACGGGTCAAGGTTCAGCTTCGAAAGCAGAACAGCATACTGATGCAGGCGGACATGGTGATTCCTCGGGCGGAGATAGTGGTGGAGGAGAATAATTAACACAAATGATACGGTTAAAGGATGGCATAAAATGAGAGCATATGATACGGTGCTATTTGATTTGGATGGTACAATACTAGATACAAATGAATTAATTATTAGATCATTTATTGAAGCGCTACAAGGCGTGGTGGCTGATGATTTTAATCGGGATCATATTATTCCGTCAATGGGAGCACCGTTAGTAGATCAGATGAAACGTTTTTCGGGATTGGATGATGTAGAGCATCTTGTGGAGGCTTATCGTGAAGTTAACTTGCGTCTACATGATGAGTATGTAAAGGCTTTTGATTATGTTGCTGAAGTGCTGGAACGTCTACAGACTGCTGGTGTGAAGATAGGTGTAGTAACAACGAAGATGCGTTTAACAACGGATCGAGGATTAGCCTTTGTTGATATCGCCCGATATATGGGAGCGGTCGTTACAATCGATGATGTTGTCAATGCCAAGCCTCATGCTGAGCCTGTTGAGAAGGCATTAGCATTACTGGGCGTAGGTCCAGAAAAAGCATTGATGGTCGGTGATAGTACGGTAGATATACTGTCAGGCATTAATGCGGGGGTAGATACTGTAGCTGTAGCTTGGTCTATGAAGGGCGAGCAGGTATTGAAAGAAGCGGGAGCGACATATGTCATTCATGATATGCGCGATCTTTATGCGATAGTAGGATTGGAGCTTAACTAATTTGCGGAAAACTACTCGGTATCCAGTAGAAGGACCTAATGCGTTGTGGCAGGTTTATTCTACAGTGAGTTATTGGAAATCTATTCGTAACTTTATAGCGATTCAACTTGCGCGATACTGCCCTTATCTTCCGCTGAAAAATTGGATCTATCGGCGCATATTAGGTATGAGGGTCGGGAAACATACTGCATTTGCGTTAATGGTCATGGTGGATGTGTTTTTTCCTGAAAAGATTACCGTTGGTAACAATAGCATTATTGGATACAATACGACGATCTTGACGCATGAATACCTTATTAAAGAGTACCGCCTTGGTGAAGTGTTTATTGGAGCTAATGTAATGATTGGAGCGAATTGCACGATACTACCAGGAGTTACTATCGGCGATAATGCTGTAGTTGCTGCTGGCTCGCTTGTACATAAAGACGTAGCACCCAATAGCTTTGTAGGTGGTAATCCGATGACCGTAATAGCAAAGTAGAGGAACGAGTAAATGATATGCCCTTATTGCAAATATCTGACCATCAGATGTCGCGATAAGGGTATATTTGTATGCACTTGACTTTACTTATTATTACATGCTAAAATAGCAAAAACCTTTATTTTGTTAGCATGGTAATATAGTAACGCTTTAATACGATAAAGAACAGAGGAGAACGGATATGTCTAAGCCTAAAGTATTTGAAAAACCAATTGGTCTAAAGGATTATTTGCCGAGTGTTGTGAAAAAACTTCGTGCAGTTGAACATAAAGTATTGAATTGCATGGAAGTGTGGGGCTACGAGCAAATTATTACGCCTACGATGGAGTTTTACGATACAGTAGGTGTCGCAAGCTCAACATCAGATGAGAAGCTATTTAAGTTGTTGAATAATCGCGGTACGACGCTTGTGCTGCGCTCTGATATGACAGCACCTATTGCAAGAGTTGTATCATCTTTACTGAAAGATCAGCAATTTCCACTACGCTTATCGTATCATGCCAATGTGTTTCGTACGATTGAAGAAGAAGCGGGTCGCGAAGCTGAATTTTTCCAGACAGGTGTAGAGCTTGTTGGAGATTCATCACCTGAGGCTGATGCTGAGGTTGTTGCATTGGCGATTGCTTCATTGAAAGCAGCAGGAGTGAAAAAATTCAAAATTGCGATTGGTCATGTTGGTTTCTTGAACGGATTACTTGAAGATGCATTGAAGAATCGTCTGGAGGATCAAGCATTATTGAAGGAAAAGTTATTGAGTAGAGATTATGTTGGTTATAGAGATCAGCTTAATGGGCTGCAACTGACAGATTCCGTTCGCAAGGAGCTTTCAGATCTTCTGCGCTTACGAGGTGGGGAAGAGATTTGTGAACATGCATTAACAGTAAGTAGTAATGAGACAGCAAGGGAGGCTATTCAACATCTATGTGCGATTTGGGCAGTGCTTAAGGCTTATGGAGTATGTGAGCATGTTTTAATCGATCTGACGATGATTGGTGACTTCTCTTATTATACAGGTATGACATTTGAAGGTTATGCAGCAGATCTAGGTTTCCCCGTAGTAAGCGGTGGACGCTACGATAATTTATTATCACAATTCGGTAGACCGGCTCCAGCAACAGGATTTGCTCTGAAAACAACGCGGATACTGGAATTGTTAGGAAATGAACAAGAGGAACAAACAGACAAGACGTTAATTATATATGATGAACAAGGTCGCTTAGAAGCGCTGCAGCAGGCTCAAGCATTAAGAAGTGAAGGAATGTATGTCATTACTAGTAAAGTGTCTGAGCTACCAGCAGGATTTGCGTTAGGCGGCGATAAGTTATACCAAGGCGTAACGTACACTACGGTGAAGACATATATGGGCGAAGGAGAGAAAGCGTAATGAACGGAAATCATGAAAACGTGCTAAGAGTTGCCATGCCTAAAGGACGAATCTATAAGCAAGCATCCAAATTATTTCGAGATGCAGGGATACCAATTCCTACCGAATATGATGATACTCGTAAATTAATTATTGAACTGCCCGAAGCGAAGATGGAATTCATAATGGCGAAGCCTGTTGATGTTCCGACTTATGTAGAATATGGAGTAACAGATATCGGAATTGTCGGAAAAGATGTATTGATGGAAGAAAACAGAGATGTATACGAGTTGCTCGATCTAGGTATTGCGAAATGCCGTATGAGTGTTATTGCCCTGCCAGATTGGAAGCAAACGTTTCATCCTCGAGTGGCAACGAAATATCCGAATGTTGCTTCTGCCTATTTCCGTGAGTTAGGTCAGCAAGTAGAAGTTATTAAATTAAATGGCTCTATCGAGCTAGCTCCAATGATCGGTCTTGCTGATCGCATTGTTGACATGGTAGAAACCGGCCAAACGTTGAAAGAGAATGGTTTAGTGGAGCAAACAGAAATTTTCGAAATTACAAGTAGATTGATTGCCAATCGTGTGAGCTATAGAATGAAAAATGAACGTATTCAAAGCTTATGTGATTTGCTACAAGAGACGTTAGCGGCACGAGTTTAACTCATCATTTAGCAGGTAAAGAGTATGATCAGTAAGTGATATATAGTATCATTACAGTTAGAGTATTTACATAATGATAAGACTAACTGTGAGTGGAAAGGAAGCATGATGATATGAGTATGCGATTATTAAAGCCTGAACAATTTGGCTTAAAACGAGAAGTTGAATATGGCACACCAGAGCAAAATGCGGCGGTAGTGAAAATTGTAGCGGGCATTAAAACTAATGGTGATGAAGCATTATTACAATATACAGAGCAATTCGATCATGTGAAACTGACAGCACAGCAGCTAAGAGTTACCGATGAAGAAATTCAAGCTGCTTATGCTCATGTCGAAGATGATTTTCTTATTGCGATACGTGAAGCAGCTCACAATATCAGGAAATTCCATGAAAAGCAACTGCGTAACTCTTGGATAGATCTGGAACCAGACGGTACGATGTTAGGGCAAATAATGCGACCGTTGAAACGGGTAGGAGTCTATGTACCAGGTGGTAAAGCAGCGTATCCTTCATCGGTATTGATGAATGTCATTCCAGCGCAAGTAGCTGGCGTACCTGAAATCGTAATGGTCACTCCTCCGTCAACTGGCGGCAAGGAAGGGATTGATCCTTATATCCTTGTAGCGGCAGCGGAAGCGGGTGTGAAGGAACTATATCGCGTTGGTGGTGCACAAGCGATTGCGGCATTAGCTTATGGAACAGAAAGTATTACTCCAGTTGATAAAATATGCGGTCCAGGTAATATTTATGTTGCACTTGCTAAACGTGCTGTATATGGCGTGGTCGATATTGATAGCATTGCAGGACCTAGTGAAATTGTTGTATTAGCTGATGATACGGCTGATGTTCAATATATTGCTGCCGATCTACTTTCACAGGCTGAGCATGATGAGATGGCTTCTGCTATTTTAGTTACGCCATCTGTTGCGCTTGCTGAGGCGGTTATTGAAGAAGTGGAACGTCAGCTTGCGACATTGCCGCG
>DXHF01000201.1 GCA_019113605.1 Candidatus Paenibacillus intestinavium | reverse complement strand
AAAATGACGACCTTTGCGCAAGCGGAGCAAATGATAAGTGAGTTGCAGCAAGCGGGGATAACTAATATTGTTGCAACGTATGATGGCTGGACGAAAGGTGGCCTTTATGGCACACAGCCATCGCATAAAATTGCGAAGCAGCTTGGCGGTAAAAAGGGACTGGAATCATTAGTTGAATTTACAAAAGCAGCTAATGTCGATCTTTATCTGCGCGCCAATTATGTCAAACCATTTGAAGCAACAGGTAAATATAGTGAGCGAAAAGATGGTATTCGCGGTATGGATCGTGAACTGCTAGAGTTAACATTATATTGGCCGAGTGATCGCTGGTCGCGTGGTAGTTATAGCTTCCACCTTATTAAGCCCGAGCGTGTACTTAATGAGTATGTGAAGGATCAAGTAGCAAATTATGTGAACTATGGCGTCGCTGGTGTTCAGATGCAATATATGGGCGAGATGATTTATTCTGATGAGGATAAGGATTCCATTACTGATCGCTCTGTAGCAGCGCAAGCATGGAGAGATTCCTTACTTCTAATGAAGGAACAGGTTGGTTCAACAGCAGTAGATTACGGTAATGCCTATACATTTGGGCTAGTTGACCGTATTGATGAAGCTCCATTATATTCAAGCGAATATACGTATACGGATGCAGCGGTACCATTCTATCAACTGGTCATTCATGGCCTAGTACCTTACTATGCCAGTCCAATCAATTTACGTGAAGATGCACAAGTTGATTGGTTGAAAGCTATTGAGTATGGAGCACTTCCTAGTGCAGAACTAACTGGGGAGAAAAGTAGTAATCTGCATCGTACAGCTGAAACTAGATTATACAGTTCCTATTCACCAGATTGGATCAGCGCTATTGCTGATGAATACAAAGATTTGGAGCCGCTTTATGATGCCATTGCTGGTGAGCAAATGGTTAATCATGAACAGCTACAAAGTCGGGTATTCCGCACAACGTATGCCAATGGTGTTGAAGTGATTGTAAACTACAATTCAGATGCTGTGACAATAGACGGAGACAGCGTCGAAGGTATGAACTATACGTGGAGTAAGGGGTGAAGGAAATAGCATGAAATTCAAAATGAACATGAGAATGAGACATATATTTGAAGGCTATTCCTTCATCGGTATTTGGATTATCGGGTTTGTGGCATTTATGGCAGTACCGCTTGGGCAATCGATCTACTACTCGTTTCAAAAGCTAACACCTAGTAAAGCTGGACTTGTAGCTGAGAATGTTGGACTTCAGCATTTCCGAGCAGCATTTGCAGTAGATGTTGAGTTTCTACCTTTATTACAGAGCACATTTACAGGGATGATATCACATGTGCCACTAGTGTTGATATTCTCGATGGCAAGTGCATTATTATTAAATCGTCATTTCCGTGGTCGGATGATCTTTCGCGGTATATTCTTCTTACCAGTAATTATAGCTTCAGGTACGACACTGAAAAAGCTATTGGAGCAAGGAGCTGCGAATCTTCCAATCTTCATGAATTATGATTTGTATCGTATGTTACGACTATTTATCCCAGGTAATATTTTAGAAAGTCTATTAATGTATGCCGATTCGTTGACGATGGTTATGTGGGACGCAGGTGTACAAACGCTAATCTTCCTTGCTGGTTTGCAAACTATTTCTCCATCGCTTTTTGAGGCAGCGAAAATGGATGGGGCAACGAAGTGGGAAAGCTTCTGGAAAATTACATTTCCAATGATTATGCCAATGATTTTAGTTAATACACTGTACACGATGGTAAGCTCATTTACGCGAGCAGATAATAGTGTAATGGACTACATTAATACTCGAGTGTTTAGCGATAACAATTATGGATATGCGTCGGCATTGGGATGGATTTATTTCGTAGTTATCTTCATTATGATTGGAATAGTGTTCTTATTGTTTAGAAAAAGTCTAGCTTCGATGGAAGGCAGGTAATCAAAATGGCGAATGCGCAGTTAACAGATAAAGTGAAAATCAGCGATAAGCTAGATCCTGCTGTAAGGTTTACTACCATCAAGCGCAGTAAAGATATTTTAGGAACGATTCTTTACTATTTTATTCTGCTTAGCTTATCTTTTGTATTTTTATATCCGTTGTTATATATGGTCTCTAAGTCTCTCATGCAGAGCTGGGATGTAGCAGATGCAACGGTTCGCTGGATTCCACATGAATTCAACCTTCATAACTATAAAGTTGCTTTCACAGCGATGAAGTATTGGCAAGGTTTTTTGAATAGCTCGATCATTTCATTTGGTAGTGCTGCCTTGCAAATTATTTCATGTTCAATGATCGGTTATGGCTTTGCACGTTATCGCTTCCCGTTATATGGATTATGGTTTGTATTGTTAATATTCACATTCCTAGTACCACCACAAACGATTGTTGTACCGCTTTATATGTTCTTCAGTGAGCTTGGTTGGATCAATACGCATCTACCATTTATTGTACCAGCGGCATTCGGCCATGGATTACAAGGATCACTGTTCATTCTAATTTTTATTCAATTTTATCGTCAGCTGCCAAAAGTACTTGAGGAAGCGGCCAAAATTGATGGAGCAGGTGCAGCTCGTACGTACTGGCAAATCATGTTCCCATTAGGTAAGCCGGCGATGGTTACCGTATTTCTATTCTCGATCGTATGGCATTGGAACGATAACTTCCAACCGAGCTTATATTTGAGACTTCCGCCATTTTATAATTTGGCACAGCGGATGAATGGTTTCTATGGTCAAGCAACGATGACTGCTGATCAGATGGGGGCTAGTGTTTCGTCAAGTGCTATTGGGATGGCACCGACAGTTATGAATCAGATGATGGCTGGCGTAGTGTTGTCGATTATTCCAATACTTATTTTATATCTTATCGTGCAGCGTAACTTTGTAGAAAGTGTTGAACGTGCAGGTATTGCAGGAGAATAGTGTGCTCCGAGAACTAATCGGAGATCGCTGCGAGAACGATCGATCGGGGATCGCTCCGAGAACCAATCGCTGTTCCGATCGCCGTTGTCCTCGGATTTATTGTAATAAGTGATAGCGGTATAAATCCGAGGACAAAAACGACCGCTATCGCTTCTCCACTAGCGATTAGTTCTCTCCGCTAGAGCGTAGTGGAAGTGATTAGTTCTCTCCGCTACACCATGTAGAGGAAATGAATAATAACAAAGAAAAAGCGATGAATTGAGAGTAACAAGTGGCTATAGGCACAAAAATTTTAGTTTATAAATGAAAAGGTTTAGGAGGAGCTATGAATAGAAAGTTGCTTTGCGCTGTTGGTGTTCTTGCTGTTGTTATGATGATGACAGCTTGTAGTAAGGATGCTAGTGAAATGGTTAATAAAGAGCCTGTTACAGAGCAGGCTGAAAACAATAATGATGACCAAAATCAAGTAGATGAAGAGGCTACTGACGATCAACTCGCCGAAGCTGCACCTGTCGATGCTACTGTAGAAAAGGGTGGCCCTATGTTTGCGAATGCATCTGTGCATGATCCTTCCGTATTATTTGTAGACGGTACTTTCTATGTATATGGCTCACATCTTGGCTCTGCAAAAAGTACTGATCTTATGAATTGGACACTAATTGGTTCTGGAGTAACAGATGGGAATCCGTTAATTCCGAACGTGAAGGAAGAGATGGCAGAAGCGCTTGAATGGGGCCAGACAGATACATTTTGGGCTGGCGATGTCATCCGATTGGCAGACGGTAAATATTACTTCTATTATAGTGTATGTAAAGGAGATTCACCGCGCGCAGCTATCGGTCTTGCTGTATCAGATTCACCTGAAGGTCCGTTCACGGATCTTGGTATGTTTTTGAAATCAGGAATGTGGGGGCAGAAGAGTGAGGATGGAACGATCTATGACGCAACGGTTCATCCCAATGCGATAGATCCAGCGGTATTCTTCGACAAAGATAATTTACTGTGGATGGTATATGGCTCGTATAGTGGCGGTATCTTTATAATGCAGCTAGACCCATCAACAGGTTTGCCGCTGCCAGATCAAGGCTATGGTAAAAAGTTGCTTGGGAAAAATCACGTACGTATAGAGGGGCCATATATTCAATATAGCCCAGAAACCGATTACTATTATATGTTCTTATCGTATGGTGGATTAGATGCAGTTGGCGGATACAATCTGCGTGTTGCTCGCTCCAAAACACCAGATGGTCCGTATTTCGATGCTGAGGGCAAAGATCTTATTAATGCGCAAGGTCCAGCAGGCTCTTTCTTCGATGATCGTGCGATCGAGCCCTACGGTGTGAAAATGGTTGGGAATTTCATGTTCCGCCGCGAGCTAGGAGAAACTGGAGGCGGTATTGGAGCGGGCTATATCTCACCAGGACATAACTCAACATACTATGACGAGGGCAGTAAAAAGTATTTCAATATATTCCATGCACGCTTCCCTTATCAAGGTGAGCACCATGAAATCCGTGTTCATCAAATGTTCTTGAACGAGGATGGTTGGTTTGTTATGGCTCCTCATCGTTATTCAGGCGAAACGATTGCCGTGTATTCGCAGGAGGAAGTAACTGGAGCATTCAAGCTAATTAATCATGGCAAAGATATTACTGCTGAGGTGAAGGAATCTGTAGTGGTGGAGTTAACGGCAGATGGTAATATTACTGGCGCTGTTACTGGAAGCTGGAAGCTAAGCGGTGAGCATAACGTTGATCTTACGATTGATAATGTAGTATATCGTGGTATTTTCTTACGTCAATATGATGAATTGACAAAGCAAGAGGTAATGACATTCAGCGTGTTATCACTTGAAGGTGTATCTCTGTGGGGTTCAGCAGTAACAAAGAAGTAATCATTATTATTCCATTTAACGATTATCATATAGAAGAAACGCCTAAACCTTAGTAGTAGTAAGGGGTAGGCGTTTTTTGTTGTGTGAATCAACATGCTGTAGATCAAATGCAATCAAAACCTTCTTATAACTTTTTACAACCGAACTTCCCGTCCACTCTCCGCCGACTCGTAGATCGCCGACAAAATCTTGATCATGTCGACGCCTTGGTCTGGGGTGAAGATTGGCATTTCTCGACCAAGTACGCACTCGATAAAATGATGGATGTTGGCCGTATGCTGAGGAATTGTTTCGCCTGGAAACTGAGGTTGCTGGTCAACGAGTGCCCCTTCAGACTCCGTAAAGACGCGCAATGTGTCGTTGATCAGGCTGAATCCACCCTCGCTACCTCTCCACTCGAGGAATTTTTGTTCTTCCGCGATATTGGACGCCCAGCTGAACTCAATCTGTAGCGAAGCTCCGTTATCAAAGCGGATAAATCCGGCCGCTAAGTCCTCTACGTCGAATGTGCCTGCTGGCACATTGCCTGATTCATCTGGCCGATCGGCGAACTTTCGGTAAGTCGTCCCTGATACCGCGATCGGCTTCGGATTACCGCTTAACCACAGTGCCAAGTCGATCATATGCACGCCTAGATCGATTAGTGGTCCGCCTCCTGAAAGCTCCTTCGTCGTAAACCAGCCTCCACGTCCCGGGATGCCCCGGCGACGAATCCAACCGCATCGCCCCATATATAGGTCACCGAGCTTTCCTTCTCCGATAATGCGCTTCGCATACATGGCTTCTTTACTAAACCGATTATTGCGCATCACCATGAGTAACTTGCCTGATTTCTGCGCCTCGTCAGCCATTTTTTGCGCTTCTAACGGATTGACCGCATCTGGCTTCTCGCAGAACACATGCTTTCCATTTTGCAGGGCGGCAATCGCGATTTCCGAATGGTAGAGGTTTGGCGTACTGATCCCTACGATGTCGATTGACGGATCGGCAATCAGTTCGCGATAATCGTCATATACCTTCGCTCCGGAGAAATCCATAGCCACCGCTTCGGCGGAGGCTTTGTATGCATCACAGAATGCGACCACTTCCACATCCTTATGCGACAGCCAGCCCGGAAGATGTGCTGCTTTGAAGATACCGCCGGTACCTACGACTCCTACCTTTAAAGTCATTTATTATCCCCCTTAATAATTTCTAGTGGCTGCTCCGCGTGGCCATACCGAGGATAGTCCCGCTTTACAGGGGCGGCCCACTTCACGGCGTTAGAGATCACTTTGCGAATTTGTGGATTATAGTAAGTTGGATATGTTTCATGGCCTGGACGGAAGTAGAAAATTTTCCCTGAACCGCGTGTGTAACAGCAGCCGCTGCGGAATACTTCGCCGCCCTCGAACCAGCTAACCATGACGAGTTCGTCAGGCTGTGGGATATCGAAGTGCTCGCCATACATCTCTTCCTGTGGGAGCTCGATGTATTCACCGATGCCGTCTGCGATCGGATGACCGGGGTTCACGACCCAGATCCGTTCCTTTTCACCAGCCTCTCGCCACTTTAAGTCGCAGGAAGTTCCCATAAGTTTTTTGAATATTTTAGAAAAATGACCCGAATGAAGTACGATTAACCCCATTCCCTTCAGAACACGTTGATACACTCTGTCCACGATTTCATTATTCACTTCGTCATGCGCCATATGCCCCCACCAGATGAGGACGTCCGTTTGTTCTAGTACTGCCTCGGATAAACCATGCTCGGGATCGTCCAAGGTTGCGATTGTAATCTTATCGCTCGTTCCATGTAAGCCCTCAGCGATAGCCGAATGCATTCCTTGTGGGTAGATTGAGGACACCTGGTCGTTTGTCTTTTCGTGTCTGTATTCATTCCATATCGTAATTTTAATTTCCTGACTCATATTACACTCTCCTTATGTTCGTTATTCATCTCTTTCTCATTGTAGTCAAAAAGCTCTTATAGTTCGATTACCGATTCGGTTTATTTTATACGGTATTCTGTTATCATGTTTGAAAGGGACCTTGTTTGTGCTAGAATAAACCTACTTAATTCTCTTTTTAGGAGTCTGATTCTTATGTATCACGATATGCGTCATGAGAAAGTCATTTACCAGAATCCGTTTCTCTCTATGCGTATTTGGCAGAACGACACCGCTCAGCCCACGACAGAAGAAGTCCGCTTAAATCTTGAGCATGCTTGGGAGAAAAAACAATATTTCGAATGGCATTATCATGAAGAAGTGGAGTTTCTCCTAATTTTAAAGGGAGAGATAACGGCTTTCTGCATTGAGGAACGGCTGGTGCTTCGCAAAGGCGATATTGCACTATTCGGCTCGTCCGAACCTCATACAACGATACAATCGAAGGGTGGAAGCCTGAGTTATATTATAATTCAGATCGACCTGCGCAAATATTGGGATCAGAGCACGCTGAATAGTATGAAACATTTTTCTGAGGTTATTCGTCCTCTTAGCGCGCTTAATTATGTCTACAAAGAGAATCGGGAAGTTAGAACTGTAACAGCAACTCATATTCGCGAGATTTATCGTGAAATGAATGACAAGCATATCGGATACGAGCTTGCAGTCTCTTCCCGAATCAAGAACATCCTATTGCTGCTCCTTCGACACGATGAACAACTGCAGTTGAATTATAATGACAACCGTCTGCTTGATCAGATTCAGCCGGCCGTTGATTACGTGGAAAAGCACCTAAGCGAAAAGCTTCCCGTGGCGGACCTAAGTCGACTCCTTAATATGAGCTATACGCACTTCATCAAAACGTTCAAAAAAGCAGTGGGCATGTCGTTTACTGATTTCGTCGCCTACAAGCGAATCAAGAAAGCTGAACAACAATTGCTTACTAATAACGATGCTAGTATTGCCGAAGTGGCCGAATCTGTCGGAATTAACAATGTTGGACATTTTTACGAGCTATTCCGCCGCTATAACGATTGCTCTCCCAAACAGTTTAAGGATCGTTTGAAAAACGTCGGATCGAGCTGATATTTTTCGTTTTCGGAAACCTTTATCTCGTCAAACATTAATTATATTAAAGTGAAAAGTGATTATTTGAGCACTGAAGAAACGGGCTTGGGAAATTTTTTACTGAATTGTTCATAATTTCGTACTATAATTTGTATAGTAGCTATTTATTTTATTGATAATACAGGTTATAATGTGAAAGTATCTTAAAACTGAGAGACATAATTTATAAGACATAAAGGAGAATGAGAAATGAAAAAAGTATTAATCGTAAAAGCAAATAACCGTCCAGCATCTGAAGGTATTTCAAGCAAGATGTATGAAACATTTGCAGCAAATCTTAAAGGTGTAGAGGTATCAACATTTGATGTATTCGCTGAAGATATGCCGTATTTCGGTCAAGAATTTTTCGATGCATTCGGTAGAGCACAAGCTGGTACATTGACTGCTGAAGACCAACGTCGTCTTGGCGCAAAACAAAAAGCGATGGATGCTCTAACAGCTGCTGATGTAGTTGTGTTCGCATTCCCACTATGGAACCTAACAATTCCAGCTGCACTTCAAACATTTATTGATTACACTTACCAAGCTGGTTATTCATTCAAATATAATGAACAAGGTCAACTTGTTCAACTTATGACTGATAAAAAAGCCATCTTCCTAAATGCTCGTGGTGGAATTTATTCTTCTCCAGAAGCAGCTCCTATGGAGATGTCTGTTAACTATATGCGTAACGTTATTGGCGGAGTTTATGGTTGCGAAATTATCGATGAAGTAATTATCGAAGGACATGCTTCTGCTCCAGCACAAGCCGAAGCGATTATTGCTGCTGGTCTTGAGCAGGTTAAAGCGGTAGCCGAAAAACTTTCTGTTGCAGTAACAGCCTAAGAGAGGTAGTTCAAACAGCAGACTTTGATAACGATGTTATGCTAACGCAGCATATTCGACATCGCATCTGAAGCGAACTTGGAAAGTATAGCGTAAGCTTCCGATGTATGTTTCTTGCAGAAACATTGTAGGATCGCGTGTACGTAATTATGTACACTTGCGCTTCCGCCTTTCTCAAGTAACGCTTCACCTGCTCGGTTCTGAAAGCCCGCTGTTTGAACCTTCATTGTAATAGGTAATTCAAACAGCGGACTTTGATAACGATGATTAGACTAACGTAGCATAGTCGGCATCGAATATGAAACCAACTTGGAAAGTATAGCGTAAGCTTCCGATGTATGTTTCTTGCAGAAACATTGTAGGATCGCATGTACCAAACACGTATATTTGCACTTCCGCCTTTCTCAAGTAGCGTTTCATCTTCTTGGTTCTGAAAGCCCATTTTTTGAACCTTCATTGTAAGGGTAGTTCAAAAATGGACTTTGATAAAAAAGAGCATCTATTCTCAAGCATTGGGCTTGTTGAACTAGATGCTCTTTTTTTCTGGGAAAATCTACCGAGAACAATGAAACATTTATGCAACTTGTTAATGTTTCGTTGTTCTCGGCAGCAAATAACTATAGACAAAATACGACATTTCTTTGTAAGCTTAACTATAAGCGGAAGTTCATAAAGCTCAATTTTTGAACTAACACTTTAAGAATGCTTCCGAAGGAGAATTATGAAGTGAAAGTTATTTTTATCGTCAATGAACAAGCAGGCGGTGGTAAAGGCGCGCGTGTTTGGAAAAAAATAAAGTCGCAGCTCACGATTCCTTATATCGTTCATATATCTGATTATTCTGGTCATGTTGTTCATCTAGCTAAGCAATATACGCTTGAAAAGGAAGAATCTATTCTATTGTTAGCAGTTGGTGGCGATGGAACGATTCACGAGGTCATTGAAGGATCTGCTGGTAATGATCATATTCAAATAGGGGCGATGAAAGCTGGCTCAGGCAATGATTTTGCACGGGGATATTATATATTTGAAAAAGTTTCTGATGTAGAAAATTATTACTACCATCACAACTCAGAGCTCAAAGCGATGGATCTTGGTCAGATTACATTAGAAGATCAATCATCACATAGCTTTGTTAACAATTCAGGCATAGGTTTTGATGCTTTTATTACTACAACCTTGAACCAATCCAGATTAAAGCGTTGGCTCAATTATGTGAAGCTAGGTCGACTATCCTATATGATTCTCACAATTTGGGCGTTGTTTACTTTCAAACGATTCAATGCAGTTATTCATAGTGGAGAGCAAACGCATCGATTCCGTAATGTTTGGTTTATTTCGATCTGTAATGGGCCTTACTTTGGCGGAGGAATGAAGATTTCTCCTTCATCTAGAAGTGATGATCAGCAATTAGAGTTGACGGTTGTACATGATCTATCGAGAATAAAGCTATTACTAGTATTTATGACCGTATTTTGGGGAAAGCATGTGAAGTTTCGTGAAGTGGAAATGCTACAATCTGCTCAGTTTTCATTGCAGGTTGACGCACCTACAGTTAGTCATGTTGATGGAGAATTTCTTGGGCTTATATCTGCAGAAAAGACGATTACTTGCCAATTAGATTCACG
>DXHF01000200.1 GCA_019113605.1 Candidatus Paenibacillus intestinavium | reverse complement strand
CAGGAAGCATACGGTGAACATGGTGGGCAGCTGTTCGAAGGAAGAGTTGTAACGGAACTACATGCTTTAATGAGTAGCGACAGTACACTGTTTGTTGGTAATTCGATGCCGATTCGTGATGTAGATAGTTTTTTCTGCAACAAGGAAGACGCTATTCGTATTCTCGCTAACCGCGGAGCAAATGGGATTGATGGCTTAGTATCTACCGCAATCGGTATTAGTGCTGTAAGTGAGCAGACGGTATTGTTAATCGGTGATTTGTCGTTCTATCATGATATGAATGGGTTATTAGCTGCTAAGCTTCATCAGCTTAATATAACGATTGTTATTGTCAATAATGATGGTGGAGGTATTTTCTCCTTCTTACCACAAGCGAAGCTATCGAATCATTTTGAAGTATTGTTCGGGACACCAACTGGACTTGATTATGAGCATGCGATTAAGCTGTATGGTGGTCAATTCCACCGTATTCAGAGCTGGCAGCAATTCCATGAAGCTTTTGCGCATGCCGAGCAGCGTGGTGGATTACAAGTTATCGAAGTTCCAACGGACCGCGAACTTAATGTTGAGCTGCATCGTCAAATATGGCCAAAGCTGTCCGCTAAGTTAGCGAATAAGGAGCTTATCTAGGATGAAGTACATCATTAATGGGGTATCTTACTATGTAGAGGTTCATGGGAAAGCCTATTCAGAAACTTGTACAGAGATTCATCCAGAAGCTCACCAGAAACCCGATTCAGAAGCTCATGGAGAACGACAAGCATTGTTGTTACTACATGGCTTCTCAGGCAATCATGGGCAATGGGCTCCGTTCATTGACAGCTGGAGTGCAGAGCATCAGCTCGTTATCGTTGATCTATTAGGTCATGGTGAGAGTGATGCCCCGATTGCATATACTCGTTATAGCTCAGAGCAAACGGTCAATGACTTAGTGGAACTGCTTGATCAGCTGCATATTGAATCAGCAATTGTGTTAGGATATTCTATGGGTGGTAGAATTGCATTATCGATGGCACAACTTGCACCTTCTAAAGTGAGCGGCTTAATTCTAGAAAGTACTTCTCCAGGACTCGCGACATTAGAAGAACGACAAGCGAGAATAGCGAGTGATGAGGCTTTAGCTACTAAGCTTGAACAGCTGGGCATCGATTGGTTTGCAGATTATTGGGCAGAGCTGCCGTTATTTGCTAGTCTGAAGATGCTACCGCTAGTAGAGCGAGAAGCGATTGATCAGCAGCGCCGAAGTAATACGCCATTAGGTTTAGCCAATAGCTTGCGAGGCATTGGTACTGGCGCTCAACCATCATGGTGGGAGCAATTGGACAATATTACTGGGCCGACATTATTCATTGTTGGTGAAGCGGATACAAAGTTTCGAGCGATTGCGGAGCAGATGATGCTGCGAATGAGTAACTCGGAGGGGCAATTAGAGATTGTTTCCGAAGCTGGTCACAATGTGCATATGGAACAACCCTATAAATTTGATACAATAGTAAAGAGATACTTAACTATGAGTGCAGATTCAAAGAGCGGTCTTTTTGAATAACCACGATGAGAAAAGGGATGGTGTAACAGATGTCAGTAGTAGCATGGGAAAAATACGGTAATTTTGAAGACATTTTATATGAAACATATGATGGTATAGCAAAAATCACAATTAATCGCCCAGAGGTTCGTAATGCTTTCCGTCCTAAGACGGTTATGGAGCTTATTAATGCATTTGCGATTGCTCGTGATGATGCGAACATTGGTGTTATCGTTCTAACAGGTGCTGGTGACTTAGCTTTCTGTTCAGGCGGTGACCAGAAGGTTCGTGGTCATGGTGGTTATGTCGGCGAAGATCAAATTCCTCGTCTTAACGTTCTTGATCTACAACGCTTGATTCGTACAATTCCTAAGCCAGTTATTGCAATGGTGGCAGGATATGCTATTGGCGGAGGACATGTTCTACATATTGTATGTGACTTAACAATTGCAGCAGACAACGCACGCTTTGGACAAACAGGTCCGATGGTTGGTAGCTTCGATGGTGGTTATGGTGCAGGCTATCTAGCTCGCATTGTTGGTCAGAAGAAAGCTAGAGAAATTTGGTATCTATGCCGTCAATACGATGCTCAAGAAGCATTGGATATGGGTCTAGTGAATACTGTTGTACCACTTGCAGAGCTTGAAGCTGAGACAGTGAAATGGTGCCAAGAGATTTTATCAAAATCACCAATGGCACTGCGTTTCTTAAAAGCTTCGTTCAATGCAGAGACGGATGGACTTGCAGGAATTCAACAGCTTGCAGGAGATGCAACGCTGCTTTACTATACAACAGAAGAAGCAAAAGAAGGCCGCGACTCCTTCAAAGAAAAGAGAGATCCAGACTTCAAACAGTTCCCACGTTTCCCATAAGACGTATATAAGGAGGGCAAAGCGATGCATATGCCTCATTGGCTTGATAAGCGAGCCTCTCTCACGCCTAATCGGATAGCGATTGAATACGGCAACGAGCAGATTACGTTTGCGCAATTGCGCAAGCAGTCTCTTATGACAGCCAGCAGAATAAGTTCCTTACCAACAAAGCAAGGCTACAGAGTAGCCTTGCTTTGTTCTAATGATAGCTATACTGTGGAGCTAATTCATGCGATTCAATATGTTGGTGGCATTGTTGTGCCGCTTAATATTAGGCTTACGGCACATGAACTACGCTATCAGCTGCAAGATGCCGAGTGCAGCGTACTCATTTATCATCCACAATTCCAGCAGCTTGTTGAGCTTATAACTAGTGAATATGACAGTATACGCTGTATATCTACGACGGATTTGCAACAAGTTGAGCTGGCGACGGATACACCTCTGATCACTTATATCGATCAAGAGGAGACACATTCGATTATGTATACCTCAGGAACGACAGGTTCTCCGAAAGGTGTCATTCAAAGCTATAGTAATCATTGGAACTCTGCCGTTGGCTCGATGCTCAATCTCGGGCTTTCTGAATATGATAAATGGCTTGTATGTGTCCCATTGTTCCATATTAGCGGTTTATCGATTGTCATTCGCAGTGTCATTTACGGTATTCCAATGGTCATTCATGAAAAATTTGAGCCTGCTGCTACCAATGCTGCTATTATCGAGCAAGGTGTAACGATCATGTCGGTTGTCAGTACTACGCTATCGCGGATGATCACCCAGCTCGGTGCCCTTCGTTATCCTGAACATTTTCGTTGTATGTTATTAGGTGGGGGACCTGCTCCACTTTCGTTGCTTGAGCAATGTGTTGCAAAGGGGATCCCTGTCTTTCAAACATACGGCATGACGGAAACATGTTCGCAGATTGTGACGCTACAGCCTGAATATATGCTGTCGAAGCTAGGCTCCGCAGGAAAGCCACTTTTCCAGGCAGAGCTGAACATTATGGCTGATGGTCATGAGGCGCAAGCTTTGGAAGCGGGAGAGATTATTGTTCGTGGTCCTAATGTGACCGCTGGTTATTTGAATGGTGTAGGTGCAGACAGCTTTGCTAATGGTTGGCTCTACACAGGAGATATCGGTTATGTGGATGAAGAAGGCTTTCTTTATGTACTCGATCGTCGCAAAGATATGTTCGTTTCTGGCGGGGAAAATATATATCCTGCCGAGATTGAAGCGGCACTAATAAGTCATGAGACTGTACTTGAAGCAGGTGTTACGAGTATCGCTCATGAGCATTGGGGACAAGTACCTGTTGCATTTGTCGTCTTAGAGTCTAATACTAACCAAATGATTGCGGTAGATGAGCTGCAGCAGTATTGTGCTGAGCGGTTAGCAAAGTATAAGCTGCCTAAACAGATTCATATTGTGACACAATTACCGCGTAATGCTTCTAATAAATTACTTCGTCGTGACTTATTGCAGTTGCTTCCCTCCAAGCAAGGAATGTAACCGTAGCATTATTTACCGTAGCGAATGGTCAATACGAACACCTTTAAGGCTGAACGCAAGTTGTGAACTTGTATTGCTTTAAAGGTGTTTGCTGCATATAGGTGAGAGAAAACTTGTTAGAACTATGAAAAGTAACGTGATGAGCAGGATGTAGAGCTATGTGGAAGGAGATTGCTTATGATTACCATTCAATCGATTACGCTACATCGGGTAAGTATGGACTTGAAAGCTCCATTTGTTACAGCTAACGGTGCTTATCTCGATCGCGAGACGATTGTTATAGAAGTTACAGATAGCCAAGGTAATGTCGGCTGGGGCGAATGTGTAGCATTCGCGACGCCTTGGTATACGGAGGAAACGGTACAAGGCGCTTGGCATATATTACGAGATTTTCTTATTCCAACGTTACTTGGAACTAGACTGGCACACCCCAATGAATTACCAGCTTTACTGGCTAATGTGAAACGCAATGGGATGGCGAAGGCTGGATTAGAGATGGCGATCTGGGATTTATATGGTCAGATTTCTGGAAAACCACTATTCGAACTTATCGGAGGCGTAAGGAAAGAGCTGAAGGTCGGTGTAGCTATCGGTTTACAATCTTCATTAGATGATTATTATCGCTTAATTGAGCAATATACTGCGGATGGTTATGAACGAATGAAAATAAAGATTAAGCCTGGTCAGGATATTAATCTCGTTGCAGCTATACGATCTCGTTATCCCAATCTTCCACTAATGGTCGATGCTAATTCGGCGTATGATCTGGGTGATATTGCTCATTTGCAGCAACTGGATGATTATAATCTGATGATGATCGAACAACCGCTTGCGAGTGACGACATTGTTGATCATGCGAAGCTACAGTCTAAGCTGACTACGCCGATATGTCTTGATGAAAGTATTATTACATATGATGATGCACGTAAAGCGATTGAGCTTGGTAGCTGCAAAATTATGAATGTAAAG
>DXHF01000199.1 GCA_019113605.1 Candidatus Paenibacillus intestinavium | reverse complement strand
CCTAGTATAAGATAGGAAGCTGCGAGAATCGGTTAACATTCCGACGAAGTGAGTTAGCAAGCCAACATTGGCGAGATCTCGCATCTGTTTCTCCATCCCGTCAATATGATCGTTGAACCACCAACCTGAACCAAATTGCACTTTACCTGCAATACCTTCCTCATAGAAATTGCCTAACATTCCGGTTAGAACAGCATTATCTTTCGGATTCAAGTTATACAGTATCGTTCTAGGCAGTGCGTCATGCATATCTAATCCGTCTAATAATTTGGAAACACCTTCAGCAAAATTACTTTCACCAACAGAATCGAATCCAGCGTCTTTCCCTATTTGACGGAATAGCTTCGTATTGTTGTTACGAATCGCCCCCATATGAAGCTGCATCACCCATTGCTTCTCAGCATACATTTTGCCTAATTCCGTTAACAAGTAAGCACGATATGAGATGATTTCTTCTTCCAGCAATGGTGATCCTTGCAGTCGCTTCATGAAAATAGCTTCTGCTTCAATTTCCTCTACGTTACGATAGATTAAAAATGGGATATCGTGATCGGATGCTCTTCCGCCATGCTCGTGAAAATAATTCACTCGTTCCTTTAATGCGCTTACAAAGTTAGCTAGTGACGTCATACTTTTTCCTGTTACTTGCTCTAACTGTGTCACCCATGTCGAGAATGTAGGTGCATCAATGTTCAGTGCACCATCAGGACGAAATGTTGGCGCAATAATGGTATCGAACGAGGAATCCTCAGCTAATAAAATATGATATTGCAAATCGGATAATGGGTCATCGGTCGTACCGATAAATTTCACATTAGACTTTTCTATAAATGATCTTGCTCTATATTGTTCTTGTTCAAGCTTCGTATTACATTCATTCCATATCATTTCTGCAGTCTCTGGACTTAATAAGTCTTCAATACCAAAGTAGTTTTTCAATTCCAAATGAGTCCAATGATATAGTGGATTTCCTAATAAATAGGGTACAGTCTGTGCCCATGCTTGAAATTTCTCCCAATCAGATGCATCACCTGTAATAAATCTTTCACCGATTCCATGCATGCGCATAGCACGCCATTTATAATGGTCACCAGCTAGCCAAAGCTCTGTCATATTACGATACGATTTATTTTCCCAAACTTCCTGCGCATCTAAGTGACAATGAAAATCAAATATTGGAGCGTTTTTAGCTGCATTATGATACAACTGCTTGGCAGTTTCATTAGATAGCATGAAATGTTCATTCATAAAATTACTCACTGTTATATCCTCCTCAGTTGAATTATTGGTCCGTTGTTGAAATAAAAAGATAATTAGTTTGTTTAGTAACCTAATTAATTATATAATCAATTTATCAATTCTATTTCTTTTTGTCAAATGAATCTTTCAACTGTATAATGATTGATGACTACAACTCTTTGAGCGGATTTATGTTACACAAGTGTTTATGCTTACGTTGTAACTTTTCACTAACGAGAAGTAATTTGAAAAGTTGGTTTATGCTTTCGAAGTAACTTTTAGTTACTGGGAAGCATTTCTGGAAGCTACAAAAATTTTTGGGAGGTTATTTATGATTACCGGCGATGCTTCGTATATAAAAAAAATTAATCGTTCATTAATTATTAAAGAAATTGTTAATAAAGGAATGATTTCCCGAGCTGAACTTGCCAAAGAGGTCGATTTGACACGTGCCACGATATCGGTGCAGGTTGCTGATTTATTAGATGAAGGATTAGTTATTGAAACTCATCTTGAGCATAATGCTGTTGGACGTAAACCGATTATGCTCTCGCTTAATGCCGAGGCAGGTTATGCACTTGGTATCGACTTAGATTACAAACAAATAACATATACGCTAACCAATTTATTAGGAAAGATGATCACCCATGAAAATGTTGCCTTACATACAAGCAACTATGAAGAAGTTATAATAATTCTAGTTGAAAATATCAAACGCTACGCAGAGCAATATAATCATACTCAACATGGAATTGTTGGCGTATGTATTGCCGTTCACGGTCTTGTCGGCAATGACGAGATCGTACACTTCGTCCCTCAATTTGGTTGGAATGACGTTATGCTTAAAACTGATTTGGAGAAATATATTGACTTGACTATTCATATTGAAAACAATGCGAATCTAAGTGCTTTTTCCGAGCGAATTTTTACACATCATGATATTGAAAATCTTTTGTCGGCAACTTTCTACTCAGGAATTGGTCTTGGCATGATTATGAATAACAAATTTGTAAGAGGTCATGACGGATTTGCTGGAGAAATCGGTCATATGATTCTGTTTCCAGGCGGTAAAGACTGTGCATGCGGTAACAAAGGCTGCTGGGAACGTTATGCTTCGGATCAGATCATTATGGATCATATTGCTGAAATTAAAGGTCAATCCGGTTTAACTTATTAGCAAGTAGCTCAATGGATTACTAGTGAAGATGAAGAGGTTATGGAAATATTATATCAATTTATTTTCTATGTATCGATCGGATTGAACA
>DXHF01000198.1 GCA_019113605.1 Candidatus Paenibacillus intestinavium | reverse complement strand
TCTTTCTCAAGTAGCGCTCCATCTTCTTGGTTCTGAAAGCCTGCTTTTTGAACTTTTATTTTAAGAGGTTGCTCAAAAAGCAGACTTTTTGAGCTTCACTTTTAGGTCTAAACTGAAAATTAGCTGAAATTAATAAATATATTTCATAAAAAATTAAAATTATTGCAACCTTCTTTTCTATTGTTCCGTCAATAAGGTTGCATGAGAGGGGGAGCTTTCGCGTGGTAGAGCCTTCACTGATTAAAGCTGCTCAATCGGGAGACCGAGAAGCGTTAGTCACTCTTTTGCGAGAGATCGAAAACCATGTGTATCGAACCGCATATTATATATTGAACAACGAGCAAGATGCGTTAGACGCTTCGCAAGAAGCATTGATTCGCATATATACTAAAATTGAAACATACGAAGAAAAAGCTCAATTCAAAACATGGGTTCAACGCATTGTAACTAATATTTGTATTGATAAGTTCCGTAAAACTAAGCCAACTATATCTATCGATGAGCATGAAATTGTTTTTCAAGATAAAAGTTGTGTTGAGCATGATGTAATGTCAGGCTTTGCAATTGAAGAAATTAAACAAGCCATTGATCAATTACCGGAACATCATCGTACAGTCGTAATTTTAAGGTATTTACAAGATTTCTCATATAATGAGATTGCTGCATCGCTTGATTTACCCTTGAATACTGTAAAATCTTATTTATTCCGCGCAAGGCAACAGCTACAACATTTACTTCAAGATTATCAGAAAGGTGGTGTAAGAGGATGAATTGTACAGAGGTTGGTGAATTGATGCAACGTAATTTGGATCGCGATTTGAATGAGCTAGAACTAAAAACATTAATGGCTCATTTAAGCGACTGTGCACAATGTACAGTTCTATTCGATAAATTAACGTTATTGTCTGGAAGTTTAGAGCAATTACCTCGTGTAGTCCCTTCCATCAGTATTGTTGATGCTATATTGCCAGAACTTGAACGAATTGATAAAGCAAAGGCTAATTCATTAATTATAGCTAAGCAAAGACGTACAAGATCGTTAACTACAGCGGGAAGTATAGCGACCGCTGCGGCGATTATTGTACTGATGGTCAATTTGAATGGCACACCTACTTCGAATAATGCATCTATTGCTGATTTGGCGATGAAAACGGGGAACAAAAATGATGCGGCTAACGATCTAGCATCTACAAATTTATTTGTAACTACTGGAGAGAAGGAAGAAGCTGCAGATAGCTCATCTGAGAGGTCAAGATCAACAGATGCAGTTGAGCAATATAGTATTTCATCCGGAGCAGTTTATGATGGTTTTAAAAGTATTGGGGAGCAATCGATAGAGGATAATCGCATTGAAGAAGGTACGTCCTATACTTCGACATTTCCTAGCATTAGTAACAATAGAGCAGCAGGAGAAACTCCCGGTGCTACAACTGATCCAGTTTTACCTGAGCAAGCAGACTCATTAACAGAAAGCATTGATAAATTAGGCGGTTTGAGTGAGTTTACGGTGAAGGTTCAAAATCAGACGGGTTATGATGCCGATACTGATGCTAATACTACAACGATACCACAATATTTTAGTAATGATGAACAGGTATATTTACAGTTTGAAGAGCATACAATAGCGTTGTATGAGACAAGTTCACAGCAAGTGCTACAAGAATGGGAGTTACCGCAACAAGGCTTGTTTGAATTTATCCAATGGGAAAATGAAGGAAAAAGTTTCACTTTCCAAGTTACGGATGAAACAGGAGAAATTACTAGTTATTCAAGAGAAATAAGTGAACGATAGTAGTCACACAAAAGAACTATCTTGCGTATATTACACTATGTCAAAGTCTGCGACAGGGAATCTACCGTCGTATGACCATTCTATAGCTAGTACCATGGAGCTAGCTAAGAATGTTAACATAATAACAAAGGGATGTTTTCATTGTTATGAAGCATCCCTTTGTTTTGTGCTGTAATAGTATGGCAAGATGTTGGAGTTGAAATATGAAATTAGACCGATTGTTAGCGATCGTAATTATGCTATTGAATCGCAATATTATACAGGCAAAGGAGCTGGCTGAGCGCTTCGAAGTTTCGATCCGTACCATTTATCGGGATATTGAAGCGATTAATCAGGCAGGTATTCCTATTGTCACTTATCAAGGGATGAACGGAGGCATTGGGCTTGCTGAAGGATACAGGCTCGATCGTAATGTATTAACTAATGATGAATTAGCTGCTATCATTACGGCGCTGCGGGGCATGTCCAATTCATACATTAGTGACAGCAATGAACGACTAGTTGAAAAGATCAATAGTATCGTTCCTTCAGCACAGGCAGCAGAGTTTAAGTTAAAGTCGGATCATCTATTGATCGATCTTTCTCCTTGGGGAGGTTCGGTACGTCTTGAATATAAGCTACAGCTAATTAAGCAAGCGATCGAGCAATTTAATCGTATAACCTTTACATACTCCGATGCGAATGGAGAGCTGACAACTCGAATTGTCGAGCCATATACGCTCGTTTTGAAGGGGAGACACTGGTATGTTGAAGCTATTTGCCTAAAACGTGGTGAATTTCGGCTGTTCAAACTGCTTCGCATGAAAGAACCAACGCTGTTGGATGAAAGCTTTACAAGAGGTACGGCGCCTTCAAGAGAGAACAGCTTTGGTCAGAAATGGATTTCTCCACAACAATCAATTCAAATTACACTGCGTTTCCCTTCTCATCGACAGTTTGTTGCTGAGGAATGGTTCGGTGTAGAGGAGTTGCTCTTTCAGGAAGATGGAACGATTATTGTTAAGCCAAATTTCCCTGAAAACCAATGGCTGTATAGCTTTATATTAAGCTTTGGAGCTGATGTTGAAGTCGTTGAACCACTCCATCTACGACAAATGATTCACAACTATGCGAAGCAAATAACAAATATATATGAATCGACGAAAGAAACCTGACAGATAGCTGTCAGGTTTCTTTCGTTATACTTACATTATAAGTGGTCATTCAAAGTTTGTTCTTTGAACTACCATTATAACTACAGAGGAGTGCAGAACATGACACAGAATGCTAACAATCAAGTGGAGTCTAACAATCAGGGAAGTTGTTTCGAGCCAGTACGTATTGAACATAAGGGCAGTATGAGCTTGGCAGGGATTAGCGTTGTTACAACGAATGCAGATGAGCTTAGCGGCAATGGACAGCTTGGAGCGCTATGGACGAAGTTTTACGCTAATAATATTAGCGAGCTACTGAAAGAGGGGGCTGATGATCAAGCGATTTACGGTTGCT
>DXHF01000197.1 GCA_019113605.1 Candidatus Paenibacillus intestinavium | reverse complement strand
GCTCTACTGTCAGCACTGACAGGTACGATCATTCAGACAACAGAAACTATGAAAAACGTAAAAATTGATGGCAATTTAGTTATAAATACGCCGGGGGTTACACTGAATAATGTAACGGTGAAGGGTAATGTATATTTAACTGCTGGTGTTGGTGAAGGTGATATTCATATTACTAACTCCCAAATAGATGGTGTTCTTCATGTAAACGGAGGAGGAGTGAACAGCATTTATATTGAACATACGAGTATTGGTGAGATCGTTATTAATAAGCTTGAAGGTAAAGTAAGAGTTGTTATTAAGGAGAAGTCTAACGTTCAAACGATAATAGTAGAGAATGAGGCCATTATTGAGCTTGATCAAGAGTCCTTCATAAAGCTACTTAACTTCTTAGAAACTGCTAAAGGTAGTGAGTTGATTTCTAATGGAACGATTGAGCAAATTTTGAATAAGGCGGGGATTAAGCTGCCAACACCAATAGTAGAAACGGGGATAATAGTTAATCCACAACCAACGAAAAAGCCTGTCGATGAATGGAAGCTAGTATGGAGCGATGAATTTGATCGCAGTGGAACTAATTTGGATACAAACGGGATTGATCTGGATAAATGGGGTTATCAGAATGGTACTGGAGCAGAGTTTGGCTTGGACGGATGGGGGAACAATGAGCAGCAATATTATAAACCTGACAACATTGCGGTAGAAAATGGCATGTTAACGATTACGGCAAAGGAAGAGAATATTGAAGGAAAACCTTATACATCTGGTAAGTTGTATACAGAACCGACTTTTTCACAAACGTATGGTAAATTTGAGGCTAAGATGAAGCTGCCAGCAGGTGAGGGGCTTTGGCCTGCATTTTGGATGATGCCAGAGACGGATGAATACGGCGTATGGGCTGCTTCTGGTGAACTCGATATTATGGAAGCGAGAGGTCGTTTGCTTGATGAAGTAGGTGGAGCTATCCATTACGGTAGAAACTGGCCGAATAATAAATTCGCTGCAAAAGAATATCATTTCCCTAGTGGTCAGAATATTACTGACTTCCATGTATATGGTGTGGAGTGGGAGCCCGGGGAAATACGATGGTATGTTGACGGTGAACTATACCAAACAATCAATAACTGGGATAGCTGGGGAGCGGATCAACCAGCTAAGTTTGCCTTTCCTGCACCATTTGATAAGCCGTTTTTTATGATCTTGAACTTAGCTGTAGGTGGTAATTATGATGGGGGGAGAGTACCAAGCTCTTCTATGATGCCCGCAGAAATGGTTGTTGATTACGTTCGTGTCTATGAATTATTCGGTAGACCTTATCGGACGGTGGTAGAACCTTCAGTTGAAGTGGAACCAATATCTATCCCTTTTAAGGAAGCGATTAACGGTAATTATGTACATGATCCTGCGTATCAAAATACTATTACAACGATAACCGAACCAGAACAACAATTGAATGAAAGTAATTGGAATTTCGTTGCCGTCAATACTTTTGCGGGTGACGGGGACATCAGTGTAGATATTTTGGATAGTGTTCCATTTGCCAAAACGAATGTAACAGCAATGGGAAATGCCCCGCACTCTATTCAGCTTATTCAAAATGTCACGGTTGGTAAAGGTCGTTGGTATAAGTTATCGTTCGATGCTAAGTCAAGCGAAAATCGCACAATAACCGTGAAAATTGGCGGAGGGGAAAACCGAGGTTGGTCCGTCTATTCCGATAATTTGGATGCGAGCCTATCAGCCGACCTGCAAAGCTACGAGATGTTATTCCAGATGACTGCAGATACAGATAAGTTAGCTAGATTAGAATTTAATATGGGATTGAATAATAACCCGGTTTGGATTGGTAATGTTATGCTTGAAGAAGTAACAGCACTTGATCCATATAATGAAAGTGCTAATAAAGAGCCTCTTGCCAATGGCAATCATATTTATAACGGTAGCTTCGATCTAGGGTATATTCACCGAATGACGTTTTGGCAGCTGAAAAATAGTGGGAATGCAGTTGCAGCAGCGTATGTTGACTCAGTGCAACGCGAGCTGAAAGTGGATGTAGTGACGCCAGGAGATCAAGCTGATGACATCGCCTATAGTCAAGAGGGTGTAAGCTTAATTTCTGGTAATGAATATAAGCTGTCCTTCAAAGCTAGAGCTTCAGAAGCACGCACAATAGTAGCTGGATTATTTACACAGGATGGAACAGCATACGAAACCCCGCAATCAGTAACTTTAACTAGCGATATGGAGACATATGAGTTAGTCATTAATGTTGGGGAAGTGACAGAAACATCTGGACAGTTAAAGTTCCTTCTAGGTGGAATGGGCGGTCAAATTTATATTGATGATGTTAATTTGATTCGCTTAACAGATCATAATGTCGGGGGACTTCCATTAACACTCCAATTCCCATTGAAAAATGGTGATTTTACAAATGGACTAACGAATTGGACTACACATGTGCAAGGATTTTATGATGGCTGGGATCACGTGACGAAGTCGGAAGTTATCAATGATGAGTTAAGTTATTATGTATCGAGTACTGGTAATAATCCATGGGATGTTATGCTCTCGCAGGGAGATCTTCAACTCAAAAGCAATCAAACCTATACAGTATCGCTTGATCTGAAATCTTCAGTAGCTCGCGACGTTGAGGTTGTGCTCGAAGATTCAACATATCAACGCTACTTATCTGAGCGAGTTTCGTTATCTTCAGAATGGGAAACCTATAGCTTTGAGATTCCGATGCAGGCAGACGCTACAGTCGCTTTCAAGTTATTGTTAGGTAAGCTAGAGCAAGCAGCGCTAATGGAAGCTCATAATGTGGTTGTTGACAATGTTAGAGTAGAAGTTAAAGAAGCTCGTAAGAAAGCCTTTCTTGCAGTTAATGGATTTTTCGATCAAGAAATGAACGGCTGGTCTACTCATGTACAGGGCAGCTATGAAGGGGATTCAGCGGCGAATATATCTGCTGTTAATAAATTTCTACATGCTTCGATTGGACACTCAGGAGCAAACCCATGGGATATTGTTGCTTCCCAGACGGAAGCTCAAACTTTGAAAAAAGGAAATACTTATCTTGTTTCATTCGTAGCTAGTGCAAGTACACCAACAACGATTGGTGCAACGGTCGAGAATGGTTCATACTATCGTTATTGGAATGAAGAGTTACAATTATCAACGGCTGTTCAAACGTACAGCTATACGTTTACTATGACTGCTGATGATGTAGCTACTCTTAAATTATTGTTTGGTAAGCATTCGAATGATGCTACTACTGCTCATGACATCTATATTGATAATGTTCGCTTTGAGTTAGTGGGAGCGAAGGATGCGACGGGTGAAGTTGAAAGAAGCTTGACCGACATTGTTAGTTGATGAATAGAAGCCTGAACACTCACGTTGCCAAGTGAGTGTTCAGGCTTCTTGTTTTAATAATGAGCTTAAGATTTTCAGATTGAGAACGTAAGTATGCATATTGTTAAGGCATTTGCTATAATATTTTCTAATTAAAGAAACTTGGTTTTTCTTTTTGAATAGGTAATGTTATTGCTAACAAATGGTTGAATGAAAAACTTGCTCTCCTAGCATAATGTAAGAAAGAGAATGAATTGATGAGCATACTAACGGAGGGTTTACTTATGCAAGCTAGTCAGTCACTTAAAATTTTTTTACTAGCTGGTGTCAAGACAACACCGTCTGCCTTTCATGCACTTGAACAAGCATTAGTTCACCATTTGCATCAGAAGGGCATTACACCAGATATTGAATTGTTGTTTCCATATGGTGAGGCAGAGCGCAGTTTAATGCGACAGCTGTATGAAGTACGTGCTGATCTTTCAAGAAGGGCAAAGCTTGCGGGTTATGGGGGGAGGAAGGTATGGGGGCGTATTAGCTCATACGGTACGGTTCCAAAGCTATTGTTCATCGGCCATAGTGGCGGTGGAGTAGCCGCATATCAGATCGCAAGAAAGCTCCATGAGGATCAACTGCCGATTAATGCTAAAGTTGTACAAATAGGATCGCCGAAAACGAAAATTATTCCGCAGCTGAAGGAGCGGGTTGGTTATATACATTCCATTGATAATAATGGGAAAGTGAAAGATCCGATAAGCCGTCTAGGAAGCTGGGGCGGTTGGAGTTCCTTTACTCCAAAGCGACCTTTACCACATTGGGATTCGCAAAAATATGCTCCGGGGTTTATTGAAGGTATTCATATGATAGGTGGACATGCGGATTATTTTCGGAAAAGTGAACAATTTAGTGATGAACATCGTGCGTGTAATTTAGATAAGACCATGACTAGCCTCGATGCTTACTTGAAGGAATGGCTGTAATCCGATACACTTAATAAGTATTGGATACTAGCTCATGATTTCCGTTGTCGATCTCATTAACGAGAAAGATAACGAAAAGTATGAAGCGTTTAGGGGTGGGAAATTGGCTAACACGCATACCTATTCAAAAGGTGAGGAAATTGCTAATGCAATAACTCACGGAATTGGTGCTTTATTAAGTATTGCAGCATTAGTGTTACTCATTGTTTTTGCTGCTTTGAAGGGAACGGCCTTACATGTAGTTAGCTTTACGATATATGGTTCATCGATGCTGTTATTATATGTCGCATCAACGTTAGTACACAGCTTTCCTGAAGGAAAAGCGAAAAGAGTGTTTGAATCATTAGATCATTCATGCATATATATTTTCATTGCGGGTACGTATACTCCGATCTTATTTCATACTGTTCAAGGTACGCTAGGTTGGGTTCTCTTTGGGATTGTATGGGGGATTACGGTTATAGGTATCGTATTCAAATCAATGTTCGCTAATCGATTCTTATTCACATCGACTATTCTTTATATAGTAATGGGTTGGTGTATCGTATTTGCCTGGAAGCCGCTAACTACGAATTTGTCAGCTGAAGGGGTAACATTACTAGTCGTAGGTGGTATTTTATATACGGTAGGTACTGTATTTTACATGTGGCGTAGCTTCCCTTATCATCACGCAGTATGGCATCTATTTGTTCTTGCTGGTTCAATCGTCCATTTCTTTGCCATCTTCCTATACATTTTACCTGCTTAAGTTACTTCGACATTGGGACAGAAACCTAATGGTGAGGCACAAATAGCTGAAGCGATTTGTGGCATATCCTCAGATAAATCATGAAAATAACTGGATAGTATATGATTGGATGAAACAGAGCCATGTCGGAATGAACGTTGTACTTCACCTTTCACATGGAGGTAGAAATAAGTTTCATCGGTTTGAGGTGAATGGTACACTAATGTAGGTAAATGGGGAACGATATCGAATTTATTTTGTATTCTCCAATGAGTAGGGATGGTAGCATTGTAGGCTTTCACAAAGGTAGGATCGCCTACACGCGGCGCACCAAAGGTGTACACAATTGGAGTGTTGAAGCTAGAGTTGGTAGCAATATCGATGGCAGCTAAAGTAGCTAGCGCTCCTCCTAGGCTATGCCCAGTAATGAACAAAGGTAAGTTAGGCTGAAGTAGTGATAACAAATGGAATATTTGCTCGCGTAGAGCTAAGTAAATGTCGGTAAATCCTTTATGGGTATTACCGACATTTTTTGTTGGGGAAAACTCCATTTGCTGAGCCTTGAAATCATGAACCCAGTCAACGGAAGTACTCGTACCACGAAATGCTAAGATGGAGTAACGATTAGAGTTAATAATAAAACCATAGCGATCATTATCAATTCCCATAGTAGACGTAGTAATTGCTCCAACAAGCTTATAATCATCTGGTATAATAAACAGTCCTGTTTCTTTATTAGTAAATTGTACATGTGTTTGTCCGCAAATTGCCGCAAGAAATAAAGCACTAGGTAAATCAGGTTCTTGTACTTGCGCTTGTAGCTGTAGATTAGACATAGTCTATTACCTCCGTCTCTAATGGAGTAAGTATTCTCTATACTATGTCAACAGATAGCGATGGGTAACTGCACAGCTTAATATTTGCACAACATTCGAATAGGGTTATAATGAAAGCGTAGACAGTCATTATTATCTCGTCATAAAGGTCGTTCAAAAAATAGGGGGAATTGGATATGTCATTAAAAGTTGGTCTAATCGGCACTGGTTGGTTTGCTGATACACATGCGAAATTAATAGCCGCACAAGAAGATGTACAGCTAACCGCAATAGTGGGTAGTTCACAACAGAAAGCGGATGATTTTGCTAGTCGCTTTAACGGTGCGAAAGGATTTCAAAGTGTTGATGATATGCTTGACGCTGAAAAATTAGATGCAGTATACATATGCACACCACCTTTTGCACACGGACATATCGAAGAAGCATTAATTGAGCGATCCATTCCATTTCTAATAGAGAAGCCACTCTCCAGTGAAGCAGATCTTCCTGCACAATTACTACAGAAGATTGAAGCTAAGCAATTAATTACATCAGTTGGCTATCACTTTAGATATATGGACAGCGCAGATAAAGCGCGGCAATTACTTGCTGATCGTAATATTGCAATGTCGCTAGGCTATTGGATGGGCGGTGCACCAGGTGGTACATGGTGGCGTAGACAAGACCGTTCAGGTGGTCAATTCGTCGAACAAACAACGCATATTGTTGACTTGCTTCGTTATCTAGTTGGTGAAGTAACTGAAGTATACGCAGCTTATAGCGAGGGAATATTAACTAAGCAAGACGCTAACGCGAATGTAGCCGATGCTGGCACAGTAACGCTGAAGCTAGACAATGGTAACATTGCGACGATTAGTAATACATGTGTTATTCCTACTGGCTATGCTAGTGGGCTTCATATTTATACTGATGCGGGTAAATTAGAGATTGGACATGGTGGCGTAAAGGACATAACGACCGCTTCAACGATCGATTACCATAACCAAAGTAATGCCTATGAGAATGAAACAAAAGCATTTTTACATGCTGTACGGACAGGAGATACTTCGCTTATTCGATCTACGTATAAGGATGCACATCGTACGCATCTAGTAACAATGGCTGCCAATGAATCTGCGGCTACTGGTCAAGTGATCAAATTAAGCTAGGTTATGCTAGTGCTTTTCCGCGAACGATTCGTCTTTAGCGTCTAGCATTGCTAAAATTCAAAATAAGGGAAGTTCACGTCATTATGATGGCGTAAACTTCCCTTATTTCATTGCCGAAGCTTCCTTGATGGTAGTGGCTCATCATTGGCATATTCGGTCAATACGGCTTTTGACTTTTCGGATGGTGTTACTTTTTTGTTGCGCAATTTACGAGAAGGAAGCTGAGTTCCTTTTTCTAATTCCAACGGTTTAAGTATATTTAAGCTTAATTTTGCCAAAGATTTATGTTTTTTGCGATGCATAAGGATATCACCTGTCCAGCCTTGTCTCCATAATAGAAAATAAATAAAGCTGGTGATGAGCATAATTGCACCAAATGTATATATAAAACCAAGCGGATCGTCTTTGAATGGTAACGTTATGAAATTACTACCCCAAATAGCGCCAAATAAAGTAATTGGCAAACAAATAACAGTGAAAATCGTTAATATTCGTATAATTTCATTACCACGAAAATTGGATAATGCGTCATCTACCGAAATCAATGTATCAATTTCCATCGCGTAATGGTTCAATAAATTATCAATACGCTCAAATCGATGCTGCATCCGGACATAACTAGTGGAAGCTGTAAGTATATCTAGAAAAGCTTCTTTCGCCAACCCTTCTAATTCACGAACAGGTAAATACAAATGACTGAAATGAAGCAGTTCATATCTTCGTTCAATAATATCATCTAGCAAGTCTTTACGGTTACGTTCACGCATATCCGTTTCTAGTTGACCTAATCGTTCTTCAAACTGATCTAAGCCAGTATCTAAACTCTCGAGTAAAATACCGATCATACAAAAGAAAGCTTCGGGAGCACTATGACATTGATCATAGAGAGATGCATGATCTAGATTTTGTAATCGCAGTGGAATTCTTGTATCTGTTTGCATCGTAAATAATTTATTAGATGAGAACCAGAAGTGGAAAGGAGTAGTATCTTTCGAGTCCTCAGATAATTGTATAAGAATAGTACCTTGAACGATGACTCCATGTTGTTCAGCATGCTGCAACACAATATTGTTAGTGGTACGATTATAACTTGCTTCAATCCACTGAGATACCTCTGGATATGTTTGCATCAGTTCATATTTTTCATTAGAAAAGCGCTTATTATTGTTATTTATATTAGATTGAAATTTAGGACGAGGCTCATGAATTACTGGTTTGTGTTGAAGCTGCAGAACATTCCATTCCCAGCCCATCATATAACGAAGATTTCGATGGATCAAATGATCTGCCTCCTCCTTAAGCTTTTTGTAACCTGCTTTCAATATAATCTTCTGAACTAAAAAGTAGCATCGAAAGCATATGCTTATATAGACATTCTCTACAGTACATCATAACGTAATGATAAGTGCTATACAACCTAATCGAACAAAATATACATTCTTAGAACAAATCTCTAATATTTCGACATTATGAGTGATTATTCCCTGTTTGGGCAATATTAAATGATATAGATGATTGCTTAAAACCAGCGCTCAACACTTTAGGATATAAGAGGACACACGATACGCTATTGATCGTATTCCACCGATATATCACTAGTGAACGAACAAATAAGGTGATCTGAGTCCGTGCAAACATAAAATAAGCGGAAAACGCAGCAATAACGTCCTCTCAGTCCGCTAGTTTAACGGTTTGGTTGCAATGAGTGGTATGAGTTTAGTGCAGAATGCAAAGTTGCTCAAGGAAGTTAACAAAAAGTAGGGTACATGCTTCCGAAGCGACTTTTTGTTAGCGTAGAAGTTGCTCAAGGAAGTTAACAAAAAGTAGGGTATATGCTTTCGAAGCGACTTTTTGTTTGCGTAGTAGTTGCTCAATGAAGTTA
>DXHF01000011.1 GCA_019113605.1 Candidatus Paenibacillus intestinavium | reverse complement strand
GCTGTATCTAGATCCTGCTCTGTCAGCAACCCTTCTGCTAAAGCTTCACGAATCGCATTGCAAGATTTTTCCTTGTCATCGGTAATGCTATCGATACCCGCTTTAATGGAATGAGCAACTGCTTCTTTATAGTTATCGTAGTAATGATGATCATTAACGATTCCTAGCAAATCTCCCGCATCACTTACAATAAAACCATCCATATTCCATTCTTCTTTGACAACTTTTTTCACATCATCAAGCAGAATAGTAGGCGTGCCATTAACGGAATTATACGACGTCATCATCGACTTCGCGCCGCCTTTAACAAATGCTGGCTTAAATGCCGCTTGATAATATTCCTTCATATTACGCGGGTCAATACTCGCTGAACAGCTGCCACGATCCACTTCATTATTGTTACCAATGAAATGTTTTAATGTCGCAATCGATTTGTAATAGGTTGGATGATCGCCTTGCATACCTTGTACCAGACCAGAAGATAGTTCACCTGTAAGCACTGGATCTTCACCATATGCTTCTTCTGTACGTCCCCATCTTGGATCACGCTCCATATCAACCGTCGGCGCCCATAGTGTTAGTCCATTAACTTCAGGATTACGTTGGTAAAATATACGTGCTTCATCTCCAATAACAGAGCCGATCTCTTTCATTAATGATGCATCCCATGTACAGCCAAGTCCAATCGGCTGTGGGAAAGATGTAGCTTCGCCTAGCCAAGCTAAGCCATGCGCTGCTTCGGTGCCATGTTTGTAAGCAGCTACTCCCAAACGCTCGATCGCTGGCTGATATTGCACCATCGATTCGATTTTTTCTTCAAGTGTAAATCTTGATACAAGATCTTTCACTCGATCATTAAGTGCTACTGTATGATCTTGAAACGGATATTGGTTAGTTGTTGTCATTGGAGTCGCTCCCTTATCATCTATTAAACTAGTTTATTTGAACGATATATCTACTACCTGCCGTAGTAAAAATAATTTGATCTACTGCATAAACTTGACCTGTCGCTTCATCAATAATTGTAATGGGTTCGTTGTACGCTACTTGTAACGGTTGTCCATATAAAGACTCTATCGTCGCATTCATTAACAGTCCATCTGCCCACTGCAAATCTACTTTAAATCCGCCTCGCGCCGTTAATCCATTAATTTCCCCAGCAGGCCACTCTCTTGGCAGTGTGGGAAGTAGCTCAATAATTCCCCTATGACTTTGCACTAATGCCTCAACCATCCCTGCAATGCCACCAAAATTACCATCAATTTGAAACGGCGGATGGGCATCAAACAAATTTGGATACGTTGAACGAGCTAATAATGTACGGATGAATGAGTAGCATTGCTCTGGCATACGAAGTCTCGCATATAAATTAATGAGCCAAGCACAGCTCCAGCCAGTATGACCGCCACCTTGTGAAATCCGACTTGCCAACGACTGCTTTGCCGCTTCGGTAAACTGAGCTGTATTAATCGTTGTCCCTGGATATAAACCGTATAAATGCGACACATGGCGGTGTCCAGGCTCTTGCTCCGCGAAATTAGTTGACCATTCCTGAATCTGCCCAGCCTCATTAATATGTAGCTTCGGCATTTTCGCTAAAGCTTGCTCTACTTTCGCACCGAAATGTTGATCGATGTCAAGTATTTGCGTTGCTTCAATAATATGCTCGAACAATTCAGTGACTAACGTAACATCCATTGCCGAATTTTCGGCAACACTGCTAATATCGTTATTTCCATATATAAATTTGTTCTCTGGCGATGTTGATGGGCTGAGCTTCAAATTCCCTTGCTCGTCATCTATAAGCCAATCAAGACAGAACTCGGCTGCCCCCTTCATTAGAGGATAAGCACGCTCGGCTAAGTATGTCTGATCGGGATGGAACAGATAGCGCTCCCATAAATGTTGTGTTAACCATACTCCGCCCATTGGCCAAAATGCCCAGCTTGGATGACCTGCTGTTGGAGAAGACATTCTCCAAACATCTACATTATGATGGGCTACCCAGCCGGCTGCATTGTAGTGAACACGTGCTGTACGAGCACCAGTCACAGTTAATTCCTCGATCATCTGTAGCAGTGGCTCATGACATTCACTCAAGGAAGTTAACTCTGCTGGCCAATAATTCATCTGCGTATTAATGTTCGTTGTATAGTCACTATTCCACGGTGATTGGACACGATGATTCCATATTCCTTGTAAATTAGCCGGCTGCGTACCAGGTCTTGAACTTGTAATTAATAAATATCTTCCGTAATGGAAATATAAGCTTTCCAGCGCCAAATCCTGCTCACCCTGCTTATATAGCTCTAAGCGCTCATCGGTAGGTAGATGATGCATAGGTTCGCTTTCTTTCAATTGAAATTGAACTCGCTCAAATAACCGTTTATGCTCAGCAATATGCGCTTGCTGAAGCTGTTCATAATTCATGTCAGATATAGCCGCTAATTTGGCCTCATTACTATGTGAAAGCTGTTCGTAGTTTTGATGAGGCTGCTTATCAAATCCATTAAAGCTCGTTGTAATTGAAATAACAAACACAATACTCGAACCATTTTCTACTGTAATTCCATTTTCATCTACTGAAATTTCCCCATCTGAGAAAGCTTGCAGTTGCGCTTGGAATATAATCCCGCTTCCCGCTTCATATTGCACAGCAAATGGATGATCTCCCAAGTAGTTATCAGCAATATGCGTCGGGCATTTGCTGTTGACGATATGGCGTTCATGCTCAACCATTCGCTGCGCTGGGTGGGGCAGATCAAAACTCGCTTGCAATGAAAGGACTGCTCCGCCTCGAACACGATAAGCTATAAAAAGTACATCATCAGTTGCACTTACCCAAGCTTCGCGAGTGTAAGTATCTTTCCCATGAATAGCTGCCGTTGTAGCAACGGCAGTTGATAGCTCTAAGCTGCGCTCATATTGTGCTACTTCATTAGGTGCATTCAACCATTCAATATTAAGGTCGCCAAAAGGCTGATAGGCTTGTCCATTTACTGCAAGCATTTTATTTTCAATCAATGCTTCTGCTTCCGCATACTTCCCTTGTGCAAGCAGATCGCGGGTTGATTGCAAATGCCGAAGCGCCTCGTAATTGTTCGTATCTCTTGGAAAACCTGACCATAATGTATCTTCATTCAATTGGTATCGATCTTTGTTCACATTTCCAAATACCATCGCTCCGATGCGACCATTTCCGATCGGAAGAGCTTCTTCCCATTCGGCTGCAGCCTGTCCATAAAATAACTTAGTTGGTGATAGATTGGTTGTCATAATGATCAATAACTCCTATAACTTTTCATGTACTCCTCGAACAGCTACTTAGTGATGAAAAGCAGCATCGGAAGCCAGTACTAAATATATTGTATTCATATTAGCGCAGTTTCCACCTCATAAACACCCAACACTTTATTGAAGTTTTCATATGTAAATTAGCTTTATCACTTGATTATGCGGCAAATAAACATTTTACGTGACAACCAATTTATGCGACAATGAAGAGATGTGTAGTAGTGTATCGTATAGATGCAATATTTGCCTGTCGTCTATTGCAATGAATATGTGGAAATTGTTTATGCTATCAATATCATATATTAAAAGCAAGAGCAGCTAACTTAAGTTTGTTACATCATGTGGGGGTTTATTATGTCGTTATTGTTACGTAATCGTGGATCAATCTTATTGTTAATGATCAATATTTTTATTATCTTCGTCGGAATCGGTCTAGTTATTCCGATACTGCCTAAATATATGGAGTTATTACATATTAACGGTAGTCAAATTGGGCTAATGGTCGCAGCATTTTCTATTGCTCAGCTTATATTCTCGCCTATTGCTGGTCGAATTTCAGATCGTCTAGGTAGAAAACCAGTAATTATTACGGGAATGATCATTTTTGCAATGTCAGAATGGATGTTTGGGGCATCTAACTCCATTCCTTTACTATTTATTGCTCGCGCACTCGGAGGAGTTGGTGCTGCTTTAATTATGCCAGCAGTACTTGCCTATGCTGCTGATATTACAACGAAGCAAGAACGTGCCCAAGGAATGGGTTTTATTAATGCCGCGATAACTACTGGCTTCATTATTGGACCAGGTATAGGTGGGTTTGTAGCCCAATATGGCGTGAGAATCCCATTCTATGGTGCTGCAGTTGCTGGATTGATCGCTGCAATAGTTACATTTATATTTTTGCCTGCTCGAGTAGAGGTTGCCGACAAAGATGTGAATGAAGCATTGCAGGAAGACAAAGCTTCCATACCGCTGTGGAAACAGCTTGCTCTTTCAGTGAAAGAACCTTACTTTATGAGTTTAATTATTATTTTTATTGCATCATTCGGATTAGCGAATTTCGAGACTGTCTTTACTCTCTATATGGATGATAAATTCGGATTTAGTACCATTGATATCGCTTATATTATTACATTCGGTTCGATCGCTGGTGCGGTCATTCAAGCTACTGCGTTTGGCTCAATATTGAACAAATTTGGTGAATTCAAAGTCATTACAACTTGTCTACTTGCCTCAGCTTTATTCATTGTATTAACGATATTTGTCCATAAGTACTGGTTAATCTTCGCTGTCACTTTCCTTGTGTTTTTGGCGATGGATATTTTAAGACCTGCTTTAGGTACATTAATGTCCAAGATGACAACAACTGAGCAAGGTTACGTCGCTGGATTGAATTCGGCGTATACAAGTCTTGGTAATATTATTGGGCCAATCATTGCTGGTATGCTATACGATATTAATATCGATTATCCGTATTTATTAGCCGGTGTCGTTCTATTTCTATGCTTTGTTCTTTCAGCGGCGACAGGTCGCAAATATTTGACTGCACCTTCGAATTCGAATTAATCGTTCTGCATTAGAAAAAGCCATAATTACGAATGAGTATGCTAACATCGTAATTATGGCTTTTTTGCTTCTCTTTAGATTAATCCGCTTTACTTTTACTGTCAATTTCTTTTTTTCGATTCCACTGCCGATATAAATTATATACAAGAACAGACATTGCCGAGACGAGAATACCTTGAATGATACCATCAACAACTTTAGATGTTATCGCGATCCCAGCAATAATGCCTGCCCCTGTATTCACATATGGAATTAGCCAATCAGGTACCTTCGGTGTCGATTTCATCATCCAGCCTAGAAATATTAAGACTGGGACGATAATTAACATTTCTGGTTCGATGTATTGTTTCACAAGAAGGTACAACTCATTATCGAAAATAAATTCCATTGCGCTCACTCCCTATGAAAAAATTATGCATTGATGCTACATAATACTATATTCATAGATAGTGAGAATGAACGGGAATATACCTAGCTTGTCTGAATAAATATTAAGCTTGTAGCAAAGCCCAAATTTCATTAAAGGTATCACCTTCTAGCTTGAAATAGACGCTAGTATTACCGTATATAATATAGCCCTCCCGAATAATAAACAAATTCACTTCTGTTCCATCACGTAGCCCAAGTGTTAGCCGTCGATATTGTTCATTATTTCTGAAATCGCCTAACTCTTCACCGACAATTTCACGATCATATGGCTTCGAATCATTCAATTCAGTAACAAAAGTGTTCAATAGCTCAAGATCCGCAATTGGATTGTATTTCTCTGTACTATAATACCAATCAGAGTACGTCTCATAAGTTGCGCCTTCGATATTATCGACTATATTTAATTGCGCGATGATATCTGCACCAGAATAGACAGTAAACCCATTCAAGCATTCAAAGAATTCAGTATATAAATTACCATCATCGTATTCCAAGTACGTCATAATTCGAAAATCCGTATTATAACCATTCACCGCAAATATATCTTGAACACCTATATTAGAAGCTAATTCCTGAGAATAGTCACTTTGTGAACTCCACTCATCGATACTCTCTTTTGTTGTGCCAAGCTTTTCTCCCTTTAATTGCTTAGCAAGTTGTGGACCAACACTTGTTTGCGTCTGTGTATAGATCTTCCCATTATAGACAACCAATCCAATCATATCTGCGTTTCCAATATTTTGGGGTAGCTTTATCGCTGGAATCTCGATACCTTCTTTTTGTTGATCAACAGTAATATCGTTAGGTTGTTGAATAGTTTCACCATTGCCAATGACCGCTTCAGGAGAGTGAGAATCGTCCAACTCAGTCATTCCTTTAATACCTATGAAGGCAAATATAATAACTAATATACTCGCTACAACGATAAGTGCACTTTTCCATCTCCAATTCTTCTGCTTTGATCGCTGTTGTTCTGATTTGACAAGTTCTATATTCTTTTTTTGTGAAATAAAATTCATCCCCTTTACTCTTTATATGTATTAGACGAGAGAAGTAGCTTATTGGGTTCAACAATCTAAAAAAACAGTTGCCAAATATTATCGGGCAACTGTTTTTACATATTTACTACATATTCATCATGTCAGTTCAATCATTAAGCCTGAATCCCTTTATTAATAAGTTCATGAACAATTTGTGTAGCAATTGGCTGTTGACCATACGTATTAATTAATTTCCATGTTGTTAAGATAAGATTGCCTTCTCCACTTTTCTTCACAATCATCGAGCCGCCGGCTTGACCGATCCAACCTTGGAAATATCCAGAAATAACTTGAGTAGATCTAGGGATATGCTCGTTACCGAACATATATACAATTCGGCCCATCGTGCCACCCAATTTGTTGTAGTTACTGAATGGAATGATGTAATCTGGATATAATCCTTCTACTTCCCAGCCCATCTCTCGCTGCAAGGGAACATTTTCAAAGAAATCTACATCCACATAGTTAAAGGAAGAGGTACGGTCCCAACTTTCACCTTTAATCAATTCACGGAAAGTAAACTGACCTTTGTCAGAAATATGATCTCCTTCTTCAGCTAAAAAGATGACTTTACCACCATTGTTGTAGTACGTCTGAATTGTCGCATCGTAGCTAGTAGATAATACAATTTGAGCTGATTCAATGGAGTCTACTAATATCGCACCGTGATCAACAAGCGATTGACTAAAGGTAGCTGGTAATCGATAAGCATGCACCTTAACATTCGATAGCTTTTGAACGGGTGAAATTGTTAATTCCTCTTCATTTTTCGCTACTACGACTCCATTAATAACTAATTTCAATTGTAATGTGTAGAAACCCGATGCTTCTACTTCGGGAGTAGTAAACTTAATGACGTTATCTAGTTTCACATGCGTATTATTTCCAGCTTGAATGGTCATAGAGCCTGCAATATCAGTTCCTGGAATTTCCCAGTGTAGTATTCCATCCAAATTCACTTGATCATGATTGGAAATAATAACGTCAATGATCTGTTCCTTACCAACCTCTAGGTTATGATCCAAACCGTCTGCCATAACGATTAATCCACCATTAAAGTCCGCGGCATGATCCATTCCATACTTTAAGTTACGAGTATAATCTAACCAACCATTCGTCTCCCACTCTACATCGGTAAATTCAGTTACTACATAACCATTAATCCCTGGATGCTTACGCATTTCTTCAATTAGTGATTTGACAGCACGATACATTCGTTTCTGTGATGCTATCGATAAATTCTCCATATCTCCAAATACGCGATCCAACTGATATTTCTCGAAGTTAGCAACTGCATTAGGCGGTGATTTGAAATCTTCTCGATGCGTATCATCACCTTGATTGTTAAACCAGAAAGGTTCTTCGCCATAATGTTCTATCAATTTCTCAACGCTAGGTAATCCCCATACGCCGAACTCAGAAATGATAATCGGTTGTCCATCAGGTTTATAACCGTCTACATAGTTTTTCTCAGGGTTACCAGCCATATAATCATGAATATCTTCTTTCCATTCATTAATTTGTTCCGGCAAAGAGAAATATCGATGATAATCGTTCACATCTGTTTTCACATGAATCCAACCTGAGTTATCACAGATTAGACGAGTTGGGTCAAGGCGCTTAATATCATCGTACATTTGTTGTACATGAGCTTGTTTGGCAACGTCATTGGCCAAATCCCATTCCAATCCCCATTCTTCATTATATAATGACCAAATGATAATAGAAGGATGATTCATATCTCGCTTAATCATGCCATTCAGTTCACTAGAAAAACGAGCCTTACTTTGATCGCTCCACTTTACCGTATTTGGCGGTTCAGCCCAAATTAACATCCCCATAGCATCTGCCCAGTATAAATATTGGGGTATTTCTATTTTGATATGCTTACGTAATAAGTTAAAGCCCATCTCTTTTGCAAGTTTAATCTCATTCTGAATCCATTCATCCGATGGAGCGACATATATCGTATCAGGATAGTATGCTTGATCTAAAGCTCCACGAACAAATAGAGGTTTATGATTCAATAGTAATTGACCATCTTTGAAATCAATTTTTCGCATTCCAAAATAGGTGTCAAATTCATCTATAACTGCACCGGACTGATTGTCGATAATTTTCACTACAAGGTCATACAAATTCGGTTGTTCAGGAGACCATAGCTTCGCTTGAGGAATCGTTATTGCAATTTCACTACTGGCTTGCTGAATGTTATGGCTTGCTGTTGCTACACTATTCGTACGATCTTGATGTGTGTATACTTCATATTCAACACTAATATCTGCTACAGAATAGTTATTGATCAATGTATGAACTTCTATTGCTTGCACATCGATATTGGGATGAACATGGACTTGCTCGATATACTGCTCATGACGGAGTTCTATATATACTTCCTGCCAAATCCCACTTATACGTGTGTACCAGCTTCCCTGTTTCCCAATTGGAATCTCCGCATTATCTTGAGGATCATATACTCGAACCGTAATCGTATTATCCGAGCCTAATTGAATCGCTTCAGTAATATCAAATGAGAATGGTGTGAAGCCACCTTCGTGATCACCAATATAAACATCATTGATCCATACTCTAGCTTGGAAATCTACTGCACCGAAGTATAGATGAGCACGTTTTTGATTACCAAGCTCTTCGATTTGAAACTTCCGTTGATACCAAGCTACTCCGCAATATTGAATATTCTCGATATCTGTTTGCCAAATATGAGGCACTTCTACTTCAGCAGCTTTCGGTAATCCATTACTTTGCCATTTGTAGCTTTCACCTTCATCTTTACGATCAATTTGAAATTCCCAGAAACCGTTTAAATTATATTGTTGTCTCATAATATCCTCCGCTATTTAATTCCTGTCATGGAAATTCCTTTAATAATATTTCTTTGGAACAATAAAAACACAATTAATGCAGGTAAACTTGCTAACACATTGGAAGCCATCGGCACTGCCAAATCTGTTGCAAACGTACTTTGGAATGTCGGTACGCCCACAGGCAATGTCATCATTGCCGTTTCTTGAGCGACTAACATCGGCCATAACAAGTTATTCCAAGAAGAGATAAATATGAATATACTTACCGCAGCCATTGAACTTGTAGATAGCGGCCACACAATAGACCACCAAATACGGAATGTTCCTGCACCATCAATTCTCGCTGCTTCGAGTAGTTCATTCGGTAATTGATCAATGAACTGTTTCAGAATTAGAAAGGCAAGGGGAAGCATCATTCCTGGCCAGATCAAGGCGTTATAACTATTAACCCAACCAAGATTAGCGATCATCTCAAACAGTGGAACGACGATTGATTCCATCGGTACCATCATGCCAGCTAGAATAAGCGCAAACACAAATGTTTTCCCTTTGAATGGGATACGAGATACTGCATACGCTGCCCACGAACTTAATATTATAGTAATCGCCGTTTGTACTAATCCGACTAATACACTGTTGAGTGTCCAACGCCACATCATAGCTGTTCCATCTGGTTTCAGTACTCGTGCGAAACTTTCCAAAGTAAAGGGTGGTGCGATCAAGTTTTTAACTACCGTAACAGTAGATCCAGGTTCTTTAAAAGCAGATAGTATCATCCAAATTAATGGTAATAACATAATAATCATCAAGAAATATGCTAAGAAATATGACAGAATTCTATTGATCTTGCTTCGTTGAATTATTAACACAGCTATTCAACCTCTTTCCCTTAATCTTTCATCAAAAACTTAAATTGTACCAATGAAATAAATGCAATCGTTAAGAACAGTACAAATGATACCGCTGATGCATAACCCATATCCCATTGTCTAAAAGCAATTTGATAAATATAATGCACAAGTGGAGTTGTCGAAGTACCCGGTCCACCCTTCGTAATTAACCATGTTTGACCAAATAATTTAAAGGATGATATCGATTGCAAAATAACAACGAGTGCCGTTACCCCTTTTAATGAAGGCATTGTAATATACCAGAATTTTTTCCAGCCGCTAGCACCATCAATATCTGACGCTTCATAAATATCTTCCGGTATTTCTTGCAGCCCTGCCAAAAATAGAATCATATTAAATCCAACAGTCCACCAGATGGTAGCAATTAGAATGGATAGCCAACCCATTTCCCAGCTTCCAAGGAAAGATATTTCCTTCATACCCAGTGATCTTGTAATTTCTGCGATTAGACCTGTACGAGATTGTAATATAAACAACCAGATACTACCCATTACCGATACAGATAACATATAAGGCATAAAATACATCGTTCGTAAAAACGTCGTACCTTTTAATTTCATATTGACTAATAATGCAAGAATCAGACCAAGAATAACTGCCGCTGGTGTTGATATAATAATGAAGTAAATAGTATTACCGAACGAAGTCCAGAACTTAGGATCGCCCATCATAAATGAATAATTATCTAAACCAACAAATTTCTGTTCTCCGCCAAAAACGCCGCTTTGGAAACTAGAAATAAAACCTTTAAATATCGGATAAATCCAAAACCATACATACAAAATCATAAATGGTGCCAAAAACAGCAGGGCAGCCACAAGCGTTTTATAGGAACGGAGTTTTGTAAGTTTCAATGATATCTCACTCCTTTAAAGGAATGGTGTGAATCATTTTTTGCGGTTCACACCATTCATATCAACGTAATTATTTATTCATTAATGTTTCTGCATTTTTCTGAGCTTTAGCAAGACCTTCTTCAACTGATGACATACCATAGTTGATTTCTACTAGAGATTCTAAAATGGTATCTTCAATTGATCCAAGGTTTTGTAACTTCGGACCGTATACAACATCGTTAATTACATCTGCATAAGAAGAACGGTAAGGTAAAGATGTGTAAGCTTCTGATTCTAGTACGGAGGTTTTAACTGGAACATGACCAGCTACCGCCCACATATGACCATTAGCAGCTAACCAATCTGCAAATTTAACGGCTGCAACTTGTTTTTCTTTATTATCTTGTACAGGAACGAATACAGTATGTGAATCCCCCCATGCCGCAGGTTGAGCAAATAATTGCGGGAATGGAACTGCTGCGAAATCAAGATCTTTATTCGTTTCAAAGTTACCAGTAGCCCAAACACCAGAGAATGTTACTGCAGCGTTACCAGTTTTGAAAATATCATAACTTTGATCCCCGATATCTGGAAGTGCCAAACCTTCATCAATCCAAGACTTAATAAGTTCCATAGCAACTTTTGCTTCAGGAGTATTAATTGTTGGTTGACCATCTTTGAATACGCTGCCACCTTGTTGATTAACAAGTGCATACCAAATCCAGTAAGTGAACACATTGTTACTACCAATAATTAGTGGTGAAACATCAGCCGGTAGTGTTTTTTTCAATGCTCTAAGCATTTCTGTAAAACCTTCTGCACTTTGATCCATTTTGATTGACCCATCTTCATTAAGAAGTGCTGCATCATTCAAATATTTTTTATTAAAGTACATAATAACTGCATGCGTGTCTAGTGGTACAGCATAATGTTTACCATCAATCACGGTTACTTGTAATTGATTTTCACTGAATGTAGTCCAATCAAGTTCTGCTTCAGTTGCCAATTCATCAAGCTCTGCAACTTTGCCAGTTGGCATCAAGCTAGCTAGCTTAGATACGTGAGCGACAGCCACATCTGGTGCAGAATTAGATACTAATGAAGTTTGTAATTTCGGGTAATAGTTCTCCCAGTTACTATTCATAAATTTCACTTTTACTTCAGCTTGTGATTCGTTATAAGCTTTAACCATTCCTTCCATATACTCTCCATCAGTACCGCTAAAAGGTACCCAGAAGTTTAACTCTACAACTTTGCCATTTGAATTCGTTGCACCTCCTCCTGAATTGGAAGTGCTTCCATTTTTGCCATTGCCAGTATTTCCTGATGAACAAGCAACTAACGTTAAGCAAAGTACCAATAACAATGCTACGGTCTTATTATACTTTCTCATTCTTACTATTCCCCCTAGAAATAATCAGTTTTAAGTACAAAA
>DXHF01000196.1 GCA_019113605.1 Candidatus Paenibacillus intestinavium | reverse complement strand
TAGATCGTGCTTTCGTAGAAATGAGACTTCCTGTTAGTGACGGAAAAGAGTTAATACTATTGAATCTCCATCTGTCTGCATTCGACGAGGGTGGTACGATCCGCAAACAGCAATTAGATTTTCTTAGTCAATATATTAAGCAGCAAATAGCTACTGGACATTACTTAATTATTGGTGGCGATTGGAATCACGCATTGCCAGGAACGGATTCAGCCAAATTCCCTACAACGCAAGCATGGCCAGATTGGCTGCAAACATTCCCAGAGGATTTCACACCTGAAGGCTTCCAGTGGGCAGTGAATAGCGACGTTCCAACAGTTCGTACGCTAAATATCCCTTATAGCGCTGGGGTCAATTTCTTAGCGGTAATTGATGGTTTCTTAGTTTCACCTAATGTTGAAGTCATCAATGTTTCAACGGAAAACTTACAATTTGCACATAGCGATCATAATCCTGTAACTGCTACTTTCAAATTAAAAATTAACTAAAGCAATTAATAAAAACACCCTGTAAAGTAGACTTTTTATGAAGTGTCTACTTTACAGGGTATTTTATATTTACTAAACTGCTTATTATTTCGAAATCATTAACTTATCGTTTCCAATGAAGCGTAATTGCGCTCTTAGCCTCGATACCTATAACAAAGGCATCTTCGCTTGGCAATACAATTGAAGCATTACAGTTCAACTCACTATCATTGAATAATACCAATGCAATAGAGTTATCAATATTTCTTACTGAGACGGTACGGATATGTTCATTCGTAGATTCTGTTTCCAAACGAACAGCCTTCGGACGAATGCATTTACTGAAATGAGCTAATGCGTAATAATCTAATGTATACGTTAGTTCTTTCGTTTGTTGATTAACTTGGACAATACCACGACAAGTACTGGTACCAAACCCTGGTACGAATGGTCCATTATGCTCATCTAATGCCATATTCCATAGCACTAGACTTTTGCTGTAATTACGAATGATCTCAATTCCTGTACGCATCACATTAGAAAATGCAGGTTCAAAAGCTGGAATCCATTCCCCGCCAGATCCCTCAGTGAAATGTACTTCTTTCATCGGGAACTTATGGAACACATCTGATTGTGCACTTGGTGGACCGCCATACCAATGCCATGCCACGCCATCAACTGCATCATTCGCTGTTTCTAGAACATGAAGTGGATAGTTTGGCTCATCCCAGTTGTGATCATAGCATAATATTTTAGTTGAAATGCCATGTTCCACGAAAGCTGGTTTCAAATAATGTTTGATAAATTCACTTTGAGCTTCCGGTAACATTATCATGCCCGGATAATGTCCAGGAGAATACAGTGCCTCATTCTGTGGAGTAACGGCATACATCGGTAGTCCATGCTTAGCATAGGCTTGTATATACTTCACAAAATAGTTGGCATATGTTAAATAGTACTCTTTCTTCAATTCCCCGCCAATCATCGAACCACTAGTCTTCATCCATGCTGGTGGACTCCATGGCGATGCCATTAGTTTAATATCAGGATTCAAAGATAATGCTTCCTGAACTAACGGCACAATATCTTGCTCATCATGTGCAATCGTGAACTGAGATAATGCTACATCTGTCTCTCCTTCTAGAAGATCATTATAGCTATAGAAGTCACGCGCGTAATCCGATGCTCCCATCGGATTACGCAGTACAGACAAGCCTATCCCTTCAACAGGGTCAAACAACATTTTCATTGCTTGTTGACGTTGCTCTTTTTCTAATACTTGATTCATTAGATAAGCTGAAGAATCTGTGAATGAAGCACCGAAACCGTCTATCTCTTGATAGGTCATCTGCTCATTAATTGAAACCGTCACTTTTTTGGCAGCTGAAGCATAAGGCGCTAATTGATCAATACTCTTTTCTACAAACAGTTCTTCTGCACCGTTAGAATGGTAAATCGTGATGTTATTCATGATAGTTTCCTCCAGCTCCTCTTTCTCTATAGAAGTTACCCGTTTATTACAGGCCTAGTTTTTCTTTGTTTCTAGTCATTTTTTCGTTATAAACTTTAAGAATTGCTTCCCATTTATTATCAGTTAAAAATGTTTCGTATTGTTGAAGCGTATTATTGTAAGCCGCATCATCTTTCGAACGAATTAAGCTTACCAGCGTTGTATTCCATTGTGTATTAATCGCACTTAATGATCTAGACTCAGCAGTACCTTGCTCAGGACTAAGGTTTTCTAGAATAAAGTGCGGTACTAATTTCCCTTTACCCCATTCTTGCAATTGTTTCACTGATTCTGGGAATGCATCTTCACTCAATGCTTTATGTTTATCGTGACCGAAGAACATGAACTCTCCGAAACGGTATTCCTTCTTAAATTTATCCGCATTGTTTAATTGCATTTCTTTCACTTCAGGCAATAACTCTACTTTACCGTCTGCTGTGTATTGATAAGTTTCACCCTCAATACCATAGTTCATCAGCATTTGTCCTTCTTCACTTAACAAGTAAGTAAATAATTGAATAGATTTCGCTGGTTCTGGATTAGATTTCGTAATAAAGTTAACCATCCAGCCTGTAACTCCCGATTGACTTAATGTAGCACTATTTCCTACAGTACTTTGTGGACCATCAATTGCAATATACTCTTTACCAGCATTAGCGCTATTGAAGATTTGTAAATTACCGCCTTGTTGAGGTGTACCATCAAGCAGCATTGTTGCATATTTGCCTGACTTCACTTTTTCTTCGAACGCTGTACCATCATCTGCAAAGCTATCATCGCTAATAAATCCATTGCGATACGCTTTGTTTAATGTATTTATCCATGTCAGATAGTCGCTATCTAAGTTACGATTATAGAATTGTCCGTTCTCATCAGTAAGAGGAACACCAATAAAGTCTTGGAATACATCACCTAACGATCCTGTTCCTGTACCAATCGAATTAAATCCGAATGGAAGCAATGCTGGGAATTCCGTTTTAATTTGTGCTAATACAGCTTGAAACTCTTCTGGCGTTGCCATACTCGGTTGCCCTAACGCTTCATAGACATCTTTACGAATAACGAATGCTGTTTTGGCAGCAATTGCACCATTTTCATAATCTTCTTTTGTATTGGAATAGTTAGAATAACCATATGACTTTCCATCTTCCTGTTGGAACCAATTCAAAGTATCTGACGCAGCAACTTTAAGGAAATGTGGGTCATACTGTTCTGCCAGATCATTCAATGACATTGCCCACGTTGAAGCCTTTTGTACAAGTGCAGAATTGGCATCAAACACGGTAATTAAGTCTGGCATATCATCACCAGCAAAAAATGTGTTTAATTTTGTATCGTCACCTGTAAGGAATTTGATATCGATATTTAGATCTTCTTTAATTTTTTTCGTTACAACATCATTACCGTAGTCGGTATTCCACCAGTCTGCATTGACATACCATGTTAGTGTTGTTGCTTCTTCTTTTTTATCTAGCTTCCAAGCAGGAGTATTCGCATCTAGCTCATAACGATCCTCAATTGATACCTTTGTGCCTTCGCTTGAACCACCGGAACTACCTTTACCACAAGCTGATAGTACAAGTGCGAAAATCATGACTACAGAAAATAACATAAAACTCTTTTTCGATTTACTTCCGTTTCCATAAAACATAGTTTAGCCTCCCTTTAATAAAAACGTTTTAATTTTCACCAATAGCTAAATGCAAAGAAATCGTGAATCTTAGTTTTGTATTATTCCTTCACCGCCCCTAACATCATTCCAGAAATAAAGTAGCGTTGTAATATTGGATAAATAACAACAATCGGTAATGTTGTAATGACAATTGTCGCTAGTTGAACCCCTTTAGTTGCTGTTTCAATGATGACGGAACCGCCTACGTTTTGCATCGACTGCATTTGAGATTGTACAATAATTTCATATAACTTCATTTGGAGTGGATACAGGTTTTCATTGGTCACATATAGTTTGGTCGTCATAAAGTCATTCCATTGACCAACACCATTGAACATCGCTATTGTCGCCATTGCAGGCATTGATAACGGAATAAATATCATCAAGAAAATTTTCCAGTGACCAGCACCGTCAATTTTAGCGGATTCCTCTAATGAAGGAGGAACGTTTCTGAAGAAATTCATTAATATAATGACATCATAAAAGCTTAATAGAGCTGGAATAATATATACCCAGAAACTATTTAACAATCCTAGCGATTTAATTAGTAAGTAAGTTGGAATCATTCCACCTGAGAAAAACATCGTAATAACACCCATCGCAACGTAAAACTTACGTCCACGAATATTGTTTTTACTAAGGCCATAAGCAACCATTGCACAGAATAGCACATGCGTTAGTACACCAATAACTGTTTTGGCTACGGAGATGAAAAATGCTTGATAAATCATGTCATCTCTGAAAACTGCTCGATAATTTTCTAATGAAAAGTCAGGGGACCAAAATATAAATCCACCTTCAGCTAGCGCTCGACTTGAGCTAAAAGAAGAAACAATGACATTCCATAACGGAACTAAAATAATAATTGTAAATATAATTAAACATGTCATATTCACAAAATCGAATATCCGACTATCTAAATCTTTTTTTAATACTTTTGAATTCATAGTTATTACCTCCCATGCTAAAGTTACAATACAGATTGATTATCATTTAATTTCTTCGTAATCGAATTGGCAGTAAGAAGTAAAATTACTGATACAATGGAGACACCTAGTCCAACAGCAGTCGCATAGGAGAAATCACCTTGAGCTAACCCCATTCGATATACATAGGAATTAATAACTTCTGCATTTTCACGGTTTTGTGAATTCATTAGCACTAAAGTTTGATCAAGATTTGAACCTAATAAACCACTTACAGTTAGAATTAAGTTCAAACTAATCATTAATTTCATATTTGGAACGGTAATATACCAAATTTGTTTGAGACGACCAGCACCGTCGATTTTGGCTGCTTCATAGAAAGTCGGATCAATCTTAGACATAACAGCCAAGTAAAGAATCGTTCCCCAGCCTGCTTCTTTCCAAATATCTGATAACGTAGCAATCCACCAATATTTGCTCGGATCAAGCAATATATTTCTTGGTTCAGAAATGATGCCTAAGCTTAGAAGAAGCTCATTGAACAATCCTGTAGTAGCAAACCAATTGATTAACATACCGCCTAATACAATCCAAGATAGGAAATGGGGTAAATAAGATACCGTTTGCACAAACTTTTTCAATCTACCCACACTTACTTCATAGATCATAATGGCTAGTATAATGGGAATAATAAATCCGATTCCTAATTTCAAAAAGCTTATTCCAAGCGTATTTACAACGGAGTCCCAAAAAAAGGTATCCGATAAAATAATTTTAAAGTTTTCTAGTCCGACCCAAGGTGCTGTATCCAGTCGATCAATTACCGTATATCTCTTAAATGCGATCGTTAAACCATAGATGGGGATATAGCAGAAAATGAACATAAAGATAACCCCTGGTAAAATCATCGATTGGATCTCCCATTGCCTAGCAAAATCAATAAAAAATTGCTTAATTCGCTTAACAAGTGGCGCTTTTTGTTTAGCGTAACTTTGTGATTCAACCATCTTATAACCTCCTATAAATAAATACTTCCTTCAATAAAAACGTTTTTATTTTTGCGAAAACGTGGCTGCATTATAGTATTCTTAGTTAGTAATTCACCACGATAACGTTAATATTTAATATGACTTGATTTACGAACAACAATTTCACCCGGTAAGCTTTCAATTTTTCCTTGTTCTTTCCCTTGGATCAATTGAATTAGATGATCGATTACAAGAATCGCTTGCTTTTTTATTGGATTACGAACCGTTGTTAAGGGTGGATTAAAGTATTGGGCAATATCGATATCGTCAAAACCCATTACCGTAATATCTTCGGGCACATCATAACCTTCAGATTTTAAGCCGCGTATACATCCAATTGCACTTAAATCATTTCCTGCTAGAAATGCATCTGGAACTTTATCCGAATGAACTTTCAAAAAGCCTTTTACTGCATTATAGGAGCCTTCCTCCTCAAAATATCCTTGTATAATATAATCTTCATCTATTGGGCACTGGTAATCTTGTAGAGCAGCTAAGTAACCCTTTTTACGCTGCACACTATCAAACATCGAATCAACGCCTGAAATGTAAGCTATGTTTCTATGACCGAGATTGATCAAAAATTTCGTAGCCTCATATCCTGCCTCGAACGAATCGAAAACAATACTTCCCATCGTTTCATTTTGGAACATACGATCTAAAAATACTGCTTTAATCTTGTTTTTTTCCATCGTTGTAATTTCTTTTTCGCTAATACGTTCTTCTTCAAAAATAATGACACCATCGACACGAGCACCAAGAATATTACTCATTATTATCTTCTTATCTTTCGTTACAAAAACATTTAATCCGTAACCTAGCTTCTCACATTCTCTAGACATTGTATCTACTAGTATATAAAAGTAAGGTCCTGAAACACTTGTGGTGAAAAATCCCAACATTTTTGTTTTACCGGATTTCAACAACTTACCATTTAAATTTGGAACATAATTTAACCGTTTTGCAACGTCTAGTACATGTTTCTTCGTCTCAGAAGTTAATACATCAACATCATTCAATGCATTAGATACTGTTGATATTGATACTCCCGCTTCTCGTGCAACATCTTTAATTGTAACTTTGCTCATATTAATTCTTCCTTTGCTAATAAAAACGTTTTTATAATCAAAAAATAACATGAAAACGTTTTAATTACAAGTGTTTTTTATAAAATAAGTATTTTCATTAAGAATCTATGTCTAATTGTCTGGAAACATCAAAAAAGCCATCTGCATGCAGATGGCTTTTTCAAAATCATTGAATACTATATTATGCTTTGTTAGAAGAACCAAATTCACGCATTTTTCCAGCAACAGTAGCTTGAATAGCATTACGACCAGGAACCAAGAATTTACGAGGATCGTAAGCTTCTGAATCGTTGTTCAGAACTTCACGAACTGCTTTAGTGAATTCGATTTGGTTTTCAGTGTTTACGTTGATTTTGGAAGTTCCAAGAGAGATAGAACGTTTAATATGCTCAGTTGGGATACCAGTACCACCGTGAAGAACTAGAGGAAGACTGATTGTTTTGCAAATCTCTTCCATTTCTTTGAACCCAAGGTTTGGTTCGCCTTTGTAAGGACCATGAACAGAACCAAGAGCAGGAGCTAGGCAATCAATACCTGTAAGTTTAACAAGCTCGAAGCACTCTTTAGGATCAGCATAGATAACGCCTTCAGCAATAATATCGTCTTCTTGTCCGCCAACAGTACCAAGCTCAGCTTCTACAGAAACACCTTTGCTATGTGCATATTCAACAACTGATTTAGTAATTGCAACGTTCTCTTCAAATGAATGATGAGAAGCGTCAATCATTACTGAAGTGAAACCAGCATCAATTGCTTCTTTACATTTGTCAAAGCTAGAACCGTGATCCAAGTGTGTAGCAACTGGAACAGTAATTTTCATTTCATCGATTAGAGAAGAAACGATTGCAGTTACAACTTTGAAACCGCCAAAGTGACGAGCAGCGCCTTCAGATACACCCAAAATTACCGGAGATTTCTCTTCTTGAGCAGCAGCCAAAATAGCTTGAGTCCACTCTAGGTTATTGATGTTGAATTGACCAACAGCATAACCTTCTTTAAGTGCTTTGTTCAACATATCTTTCATTGATTCTAATGCCATTATAATTCCTCCTTAATGATAACTAGTTAATCTAGGACGATCTCGTTAACTATACCTATTTATCATATCCATTTTGGACTAGAATTACAAATGGAAATAGAGTATAAATTGCAACATTACACAATGTAATCGCATTCTTTTCGACTAAATTCTAAAAAATTTATGCTGCTGGATAGTTTTTAATAAAACTTCATCATTTTATCATATATTTACAGCATTATAGCTGCATAGCTTCACCTTTATAATTAATAAATGCAAAGGCTGAATCTATCGCAACTTTACGTTCAATAATATCCACAATACCTTGTGCACTTTGTTGCGGAGATAATGGCGCAGATGATCCTCCCATATCTGTACGCATCCAGCCTGGATGAATACTCCATACATGAGTATCATGAGCATGCAGCCATCGTTTCAGCTGTTCTGAGAACAGATTCAGCGCACATTTAGAAAGGGAATAAGGATAATCTCCTGCATAAGCATTCGTAATGCTCCCTGCTTCCGAAGAAATATTGATGATTGAGCTTTCTTGCTGCGATAATAGATGTAACATATGCTTCACAATACGCATCGGCCCAAACAAGTTTACATCAAAGCTATTAACCACATCATCTATATCCAAATCAACGATTGCCGTCTCACGACCAACTAATATAGCTGCACTGTTAACAATGCTATGCAGTTGTACTTTACTACGCTTTAGCTGGAGCGCAACTCGGGAAATTTCAGCCTCTTTCGTTACATCACATAATAATATCGTAATTCGACCTTCATCCAATCGCTGCTGCTCCATCAACGCGGTTAACTGCTTGGCAGCCTGCTCATTACGTAATACAGCATAAATATGATGTCCACGCTGCAATGCCTCAACTAAAATTTCATAGCCGAGCCCTCGATTAGCTCCAGTTATTAAAATATTCATTACGTCATCCCCGTTCTGCTTATTCCTTTATTGTTAACCCATGCTCAATACTGCTTCTTAACGCTATTTGTCGTTCTCTAACAATTCAATAAGTACTTTTAACTCCTTGAAGGTGTCCATATACGCGTAACGACCACCTGTATATTCACCTTTTTGCTGCAGTGCAAAGCCCTGCTCATTCAGCAGCTGAATCTTCTCTTTCATTCCTTCGATCTCAAAAGCAATATGATGCGGTCCTTCACCATGCTCATTCAAATAATTACGCCAAGTGCTTGCATGTTGATCAGGCTCAATCAGCTCCAACTGCAAAGAACCCATATCAAAAAACGCTAATTTCGCACGAGCTTCACTAGGCTGACCCATAAATTCTGTTTGAGCGACCTCTACGACATCTGTCACAGTAATCGGAGGTGCTTCCACACCAAAAAATGAAGCATATGCTTGACTAACTTTTTCAATATCTTCAACTAAAATACCGATTTGCGTAATCACTTTATTGCCTAATAAATTTGTCATAATTATTCCTCCTAAAATTTTTCATTAACTTCTTGTTATACTTCCTATAAATGAAAAATCACTTCGGAAGCATAAACTAAAATTTTTCATTAACTTCTTGTTATACT
>DXHF01000195.1 GCA_019113605.1 Candidatus Paenibacillus intestinavium | reverse complement strand
ATTATTCACTAGACTTGAGTTGCAAAATTCATCATCGACTATCGATGATATGATCCAGTTTTGGTTCACAGATTTTTATAAATACACAGAATTAATGGATAACGCCTTATCTGTGTTGCAATATTTACAATCAAGAAATTTTAAGATCGGATTAATTACAAATGGTTCGAGCCGTTCTCAACATGCAAAAATCGATAGTGTAAATATAAGACACTTCTTTGATGGGATTATAGTATCCGATGATGTAGGCTGTCAAAAGCCTCATCGTAGTATTTTTGAACTCACATTATCCAAACTGCAAGCAAAGCCAGATCAATGTTGGTATATTGGAGATCATCCTATCAATGATATTAAAGGTGCTAATGATGTAGGTATACATACGATATGGTTGCAAGGATTTATGGAGCAAGAAACTAACAGCGTTGCACCAAGCTATACTATTAATGATTTGGATGAAATAATCCCAATCGTTAATAAATACAATTGAGGTGATAAATTTGAAAATCAATTTCGGAAACGTATCTAATGACTATGCTAAGTATCGTGATCGACTACCAGAGGTGTTATTTGAACAACTCAAGGAAAAAGGTATTACCTTCAAGAATAAAGAAATCATTGAATTAGGTGCAGGAACTGGGATCGTGAGTAGACATTTGGTTGAATATGGTGCGAAAGTAATTGGTATTGAACCCTCCATTGAATTGATCGAAGAAGCTGCTCAAATAGATAGAAATTTGAAAGTGTCTAACATAAAGTATATTTTGTCTACGGCAGAGGATTTTGAATATGCACAAGTAGTTCCATTAATAATTGCTGTTCGTGCTTGGCATTGGTTCAATCGTTCTGAAGTTTTAAGTAACATTGAAAAATATTTAGAAAATGACGGTCATTTAATTGTAATCAACTCAATATTCAAACCTGATTCTGAGATTGCTAAAATGACCTTCGAAGTTCTAACAAACAATCAGATTGTCCTCAAACCAGCAGGGTCTAATGCTGATGCTGTTGAACGTAAAATGGGGTTCCCACTTCATTGGTTCAATGAATGGGAGAGTCATTCCTTGCAACTGGTTGATGCGTGGCAACAAGACTATATGCTTGAATTCACCCATGAAGAGTGGTGCGGAAAGATTAGATCTGTTTCTTGGTTGACTAATGAAAGTGATCAATCCAAAACGATAATAACAAATGAACTAATAGATCGATTATCACCTTTTGACGGAGTCCTCAAAATCCCTCATCAATATTCTATTGCCATATTAAGACATTCAAAGTTATAATAGTCTGAAAATTCAAAGTTCATTATTATAAATAGGTGAGGTGCATAAGTGGTTGATCAAACGATTAAAGATGCTAGACAGTTATGTGAATCTATCATTATCCAAGCTGGCGATATCGCAAAAAGTAAATTTGATAACTTCAAAGGATTAGAATTGAAAGATGAGTTCGGAGATATAGTCACTGAAGTTGATCATTTAACTGAACAATTAATTGTCAATGCGATCTTAACATCATTTCCAAACCATCACATTCATAGTGAGGAAATAGGAGATTTAGGAGGAGAAAGTGACTGGCTTTGGTTAGTCGATCCGCTTGATGGAACCAATAATTTTGCTATCGGTTTACCCGTATTTTCTACGTCAATTACACTGATGTATCAGTCTGAACCTGTTCTTGGTTTGATTTATGAGCCGATGACGGAACGTTTATTTATTGCTGAGAAAGGTAATGGCGCGACATGTAATGGATTACCTATGTTGGTCAAAAGTAATCCGAATCTATTCAAAGGTAATCTTGGTTGGATTCAAGGCCATAAAGTACAAAATCACATCATTGCACTAGGGTTGAGACAACATATTGATCTGAAATTTAAGAGAATGATGAGACTTTGGGCTCCAACACTGCAATGGTGTATGTTAGCTAAGGGAGATATCGATGGGATTATATTATATAACTCCGAGGGCGACGATCTTTATTCTGGTATTTTAATGGTAAAAGAAGCTGGCGGGATTGTTATCGACTTTGAAGGCAATGATTTTATTGGTATGAATGATGAGCCTTACTTAATTGCATGCCATCCCGACCATAAAGATGATCTATTAAGAGTTGTTAGCGAAGGATTATCTAAAGATGAGATCTATCACAACTAAACTAGAATGAGGGATATTATATGCAACAGACATATACATTCGATGCTTTTGAAGAGAATCTAAAACTCAATGAAATAGAAAGACTAACTAAAAATGTTGATATTCATTCAAAAACGATTTCAGATATATTCCTTAGCCATGGTCTAATACATTCAAGTAAAGTGCTTGATGTTGGTTGTGGAACGGGTGCAATGCTACATTTATTTGCTAATATGTTGCCACAGACCGAATTTATCGGAATAGATAGTAGTCAAGATATATTAACAAGCGTACAATCCGAGCAAATGAACAACGTAACTGTACTCCAAGCTGAAGCGACTCGACTTCCATTTGAAGATAATACATTCGATTTTGTATATACCCGCTTAGTACTTATGCATAATCAACATCCTGAACATATTATTCAGGAGATGAAACGTGTGTGTAAACCTAAAGGAATTATAGTCTGCGTGGATGTTGATGACGAGACCATGATCTTCTACCCATTTGACGAAGAATTTTCAGAGCTCATTCGAGCTAATGTACGATTTGCAAAGAACAATGGTACAGATCGAGTAATTGGTAGGAAGTTATTTTCCCTATATAAATCAGCTGGCATAAACGATGTTAAAGTCATTACCGACACTAGTGATTTCACAGGCTTTTATGATGAAATTCCTTTCCCTTTACGGTTAGCAATGGGCCGAGAACAAGCTAGACATCTCGTTGAAGCACAATTAATTACGGAAGAACAGCGAATGGACTTCGCCGAGAAGGTAGAAATTTTCTGCCAAGACCCTAATAGATTTTATACAGGCTCATTCATTTATTGTATTGGTACCAAATAAATGAATCAATAATTAAGGAGGCTCGCTCGGTATGAAGCTAATCATCATATTTGGTCCACAGGCTGTAGGAAAGATGACGGTAGGACAAAGCCTTGCCGAGATTACTAATCTGAAGCTTTTCCATAATCATATGACGATAGATTTAGTGTCAAATTTTTTTGATTATGGAAGTTCATCTGGTAAACGGTTGGTCGGATTATTCAGACAAGAAATATTTGAAGAAGTAGCCAAAAGCGATCTTGAAGGTCTAATCTTCACCTTCGTATGGGCATTAGATCTTGCTGAAGATTGGGAGTATGTTAAGAAGATTAGTTCTATTTTCGAAAATAATAATGGCACTGTTTATTTGGTAGAGCTTGAAGCCGGCCTTGAAGAGCGCCTTAATAGAAACAAAAGTGACAATAGACTATTGCATAAGCCAACCAAACGAGATATTGCTAGATCTGAACATGATCTATTAGAAACAATAAAACATCACAGATTGAATTCCCATCCTAATGAAATACAATCAGATAACTACGTGAAGATTAACAACACCAACTTAACACCAATAGATGTAGCGACTATAATTCGCGATACATTTAAGTTGTAAAGTATCGCTGCTTTGGAAAATTACCGTTGAGAATATCATTTGAAGAGATGAGGTGACAGTCTAATGAGTTCCGCAGTTACTGTTTATCATTATGATGCCTTTTCTAATCTTGCTAATAAAGGAAATCCCGCAGGTGTAGTCATAGGTGAAGAGCAATTAAGTGAAGAACAAATGCAAAAAATAGCTTACAATGTGGGCTTTAATGAAACCGTATTTATTATCCTATCTAACATAGCAGATGTGAAGTTGAAATTTTTCACCCCAGGACATGAAATCAATCTGTGTGGACACGCAACGATGGCTTCACTTTATTGTCTAAAGACTAGAGGTTTGTTAGAGGGAAAAGATCATATTACAATTGAAACGAATGTCGGAATACTTGATATTCATTTTTCCACAAAAAATAAGCAGATATATATTGAAATGAATCAAAGTGAGCCTATTTTCAAACCATTTAATGGTGATGTTCATAAATTAGCACAGTCGATAGGTTTATCTGTCAACGATATAGATCACTCCAAACCATTAGTATACGGGAGTACAGGGACGTGGACATTATTGATTCCGATAGTTCAACTATATTCCTTTAACAAAATGATTCCTGTAAGTAAAGACTTTCCTCAAATATTATCAGAGAACCCTAGAGCCTCAATACATCCATTTTGTCTGGAGACTGAACATGCCGATGCCTTTATGCATGCAAGACATTTCTCCTCTCCTTATTCAGGCACAATAGAAGATCCAGTAACAGGAACAGCTTCTGGTGTTATGGGAGCTTACTATTTAACCTACATTAACAAAGAAATTAATGAAACTACATTTATCGTTGAACAAGGGCAAGAAATAGATCGAGATGGTAGAGTTATCGTTAATGCTAAAAGAACCAATAATAATATTAATGTCTCGATTGAAGGGACTGCTGTTTTTGTGAAAGAAATGCATATTCAACTTTAATAGTTAATATGGTTAATTAATTTGGAAGGACTGAACATATGAGTTGTCTTGGTTGTGAATTAGCTAATGGCCTTAGTGACGCGCACATCGTTTATGAAATTGAACGATTCCGAGAAATGTTTACTTGAATAATAGTTTAAGAAAACGGGGAGGAACTTCTGATGCATTCTATCATTGATTATTATAATAAGTTTGACGAATGGGGTCGACTTGATCGTGAACCAATAGAGTTTATGATCAACATGCATCATATACGAGCTCATTTACCGCCGTCCGGTCGAATCCTTGATAATGGGGCAGGACCTGGTAAGTATTCAATTGAATTGGCGAAGCAAGGCTATCAAATGACATTATCTGACTTAACCCCTCGACTAGTTGAAATGGCACAACAAAAAGTAATAGAATTCCAACTTCAAGATCACTTTAACGGATTTCATGTTATGGATGCATGCGACTTAAGTTCACTTTCAGATGAACAATTTGATGCTACGATTATGCTTGGTCCAATGTATCATTTACAAAGCAAAGAGAATCGAAAGCAAGCAATTCAAGAATTATATCGAGTAACCAAATCAGGTGGTGTTGTCTTTGTTGCATTTATGTCGAGAACAAAGTTTTTACAAACATCTTTACACCATCCACAATTTTGGAAACCTAACCATACTTCGCAAGGAATAACTACATTTCTAGAAACAGGAGTATTCAACCATAGTGATGAAGGAAGATTTACAGAAGCCTACTACTATCCTATTGATCAGATAACCCCACTAATGGAATCTCAAGGTTTTCAGACGGTTAAACTCATTGGATCTAGTAGTGTAGCTACAAACATGTCAAAGGAACAATGGGATTATTGGAAGGAAAGAGGGGAAGAAGAATTCAATGCAATAATGAATATCGTGTTAGAACATTCTGACAATCCGTATATTTTAGGTAGCTCTTCCCATATCATGTACATTGGTAGAAAACAATAGGTATTGAAGGTGAACATTCAATACTTAGATTCGCAGGTAGAGGCTGCTCCGTCGTTATTTGAATAGTTAAGTTAGGAGGGAATACTTTGCTGCTTCATGGCGCAATGAAGTTATTTTTTCATTCCAATTCAGTAGGCTCCTTCACGCAACATGAAATCACTGATTTCGAACAAATATTAGAACATGCTTATCGAGATAAAGGGAATATCGCATATTCAAGTGATTTTCCAAAGTATCGCTTTTTACAGTATGTAGCTACCAACAAGCAAATGCTATTGCATGGTTCTAATCATAAGAGTATTTCCCAGTACAATAATGAGTCTATGTTTAAGACTTGGTTATTATATAAATTCCGAACATCTTTTGTAAAAAAGTAGTACAATATCCGACCATTATTATACATTTATGATATAATTTTATGTGATACGTGAATCAGTGAAACGAATCTTTTCAGAAAGTTAACCATGTTAATTATAATAATATTGCGAAGGATGATGCAATTATGATTATAGGAATACATCATGTTCAAATTACAATCCCCAAAAATACAGAAGAAGAGGCGAAAGCTTTTTATTGTGATCTATTGAGCTTACCACAAATTGAGAAACCCGCTTCGTTACAGGGTAGAGGTGGGTTTTGGATACAAGTTGGAGATCGCGAGGTGCATATAGGAACAGAAGATGGTATCCAACGTAATCTGACTAAAGCGCATATTGCCTATGAAGTTAGCGACTTACCCGCAATTCGAAATTCACTCATCGAACAAGGTATTTCTATAGTAGAATGCGTGCCTATCCCGGGCTATGAACGTTTTGAGTTCCGAGATCCATTCGATAATCGAGTAGAATGTATTCAACATATGGCAAAGGAGTCGTAACAATGCTAGAACATCAACTAGAAAGCATTATGATAACTAAGGAAGGTTTGTTCGACGACTTAAATGCTATCAAGCAATTAGATCTTCCGCAATGCTATATTGCTGCAGGATATATTCGTAATTACTGTTGGGACTATTTATCAAACTACGAAAAACATTTACCGTTAAATGATGTTGATATTATTTATCACGATCCTCAAAATGTAGCATTTGAGCAAGAAGTAGAAGCAGAGCAGCGATTGAATAAATATAAGCCCCAATACAATTGGTCAGTGAAAAATCAAGCACGAATGCATCTCACTAATGGCACATTACCTTATTCTAGTACACTTGATGCGATGCGACATTGGCCAGAAACGGCTACTGCTGTTGGTATGAGATTAGATGACACCGGGCGTATTGAAATTATCGCACCTTATGGATTAGACGATCTATTTCATATGCAGCTTCGCAAAACTGACTTGTTTACTAATGTTGATTATTATTATATGAGACACCAATCAAAGGGCTGGCTTGAAAGATGGCCGAAGCTACGATTAGTAGACATTCGCTAGCCTAATAGAACCTATCGATACATCATGATTATACATATTAATTCCGATTACTTAACGATATGTTACGATTTGGAGGCATGATCATGAAAGATTTTGCATTACGTTTAATCCCGGCTACTGTGCACTGTATCGCAACATTGTTATGTTTAAGTATGTTACTTAAAGCTGATCATTCGAATCTCTCCACAGTGCTAACTATGGCCATTATTATACTAATAGTAACTTCCGCAGTAAGTACATCACTCATTTGCAAAGGATCTTGGAAAGTGATGCGTACTTCCGTTACTTTGTATACTTTGTTTGCTCTTATATTTGGTGGGGCAACAGTTACGAAATTAGAAATTGCACTAGAGACATTATTTATGGATAACTTTGTATTTTGTCTACTTCTATTATCTTACTCCTTACTTACGCTCATTATCGGAACAATAATCGGAATAACGGCTTATCGAATAACAACTACGATAATTCAAAACAAAAACTCACCAAAAGCAATCATTGACATACAGGAGGGAATGTAATGGCTAATAGTATAGAAGAAAGATTAATGTCATTAAATATCGAATTACCTATAGCGAGTAATCCAGCAGGGAAATATACGAATTTCGTCATTGTCAATGGATTGATGTTCGTCTCAGGGAAAGGCCCAAGCGGTAATCCAAAAGGTAAATTAGGCAGTACCTATACGACGGAGGAAGGTTATCAATTTGCGCGTAATACGGGCATCGAGATATTAGCTGTAGTGAAGGATGCATTAGGTAGCTTGGACAAAGTAAAAAGAGTTGTGAAGATACAAGGGTTTGTTAATGCGGAACCTCATTTTGAAGAGCATCCTAAAGTGCTTGACGGTATTTCCGATCTTATGTACGATGTTTTCGGCGCGAAGGGTGTACATGCAAGATCTGTATTTGGCGCTGCAAGTGTTCGAGCCAATTTGCCGATTATTGTTGACTCAATTTTTGAAGTGGATGTGTAAAATATTCGAATAGGATGCAGGCTATGAAAACAATTTATATTTTACTAGCATATACACTATTGCTCATTTACTGGATGCTCTTCGGATTTGGTAGAAGTCCACAGCTACATTATCAATACAATATAATACCTTTAGCTACTATTATAGAAATGTTTCAACTGTATCCATTGTTTAGCAAACCATTAATTATCAATATTATAGGTAATATTATTGTATTTGTGCCATTCGGCATTTTACTACCAGCTATCATCATTCGCAAGAAATTAATTGCTCTGTTGGCCGTATTTCTTAGTGGTGTTACAGTAATGGAGCTCTCACAATTGTTACTACGCAGAGGAAGCTTTGATATTGACGATTATTTACTTAATAGTATTGGCTTTATAATAGGTTACATTATTTATCGTTGTTTCTATAAATCTAATAAATAAGGGTAGGTACAATAATGAATCGAATTAATCTGATTACACTTGGTGTACGTAACATGAATGAATCTCTACGGTTTTATCGAGATGGGCTGGGCTTCGAGACGACAGTAAATGAAGATAACCCAGGTATTGTATTTTTCAATAATGGAGGAACGAAGCTAGCTTTATATTCGTTAGAGGAATTAGCGAAGGACATTAATTCAGAGCAACCTCCAGCGGCTACTGGTTTTTCGGGACTTACATTAGCTTATAATGCAAAGAGTCAGGCGGAAGTAAATGCTATTATGAGTAAGGCAGCAGAGGCAGGAGCAACTATTGTGAAAACACCTTGTCTTGTATTTTGGGGCGGATATAGTGGATACTTCTCTGATCCAAATGGTTTCTATTGGGAAGTAGCTTATTCTGAGCATTGGAAGTTCGATGAGCAGCATATGTTAATTATTGAATAAAACTCAATAAAGAGGTGGACGACTATGCAATTCATCATTATCTTGTTATTGCTTATAATTATTGTGTTGCTGCTCGACATAAGCAGTCGAATTCCAAAACGTAATTATGTAAAGGAAGCTATGCAGCGAGATGAGGAACAAAGGGAACAGCTTAAGAAAGTGTGAGGAGATATGATTATACCCGCTTCTACAATATCAAGATCCTTACTAATGACGCTTTTCATCTCCATATTGTTCATTATAATTAACGAGATATTATTTTACTTTAATTATAATGGTGGTCTACTTTTCGATTACATGATGATTGTACTGCTCGTTATTACTAGCCTATTTACCGTAGTAACTTATATGAGTTATGCTAAGCGTTTCTTAGGAATCGCCTTCATTAATATGATCAGTGCACCTATTTTCTATCTTCTGTTTCTTCTAAGCTTTGGAGGTATGACGGAAGTCCAGGGCGATGATTATACTGTTGGATTTTTGCTTATCGTGCAAGTAGCATGCACATTATTTTGTTTGATTAGCGGCACGATATTAGCAGTATGGATTCGAATAATAAGATCAACTTAATATAATCTTGATGTTATTAATCCCGTAATTAACTGTATAATATTGTAAATTGTCGTGATATATTCTACTTCTGATCAATGCAACAAGTCTGATTGACAGCACTACATTTCCTTTGTGTGATCAAATTAATAACAAAAAATTATACTATTAGGAGAGTACCTATGCTTTATATCATTATCATACTTATGTTATTAATCATTATCATCATTGGTATAGGTTGCTGGAGCGCATTGAAACTACAACTTACTCATACCAAGGATCTTGAACTAGCGATTTATCGACTTATCGACATTACAAAGGAGCAGAAGCAGTTATGAAAGAACACGAACTTCCTGACGGACTATCGCAACCCGCCCTTAAAGCATTATTAGGTGCAAACATTTATACACTTAAAGATGTTAGTCGACATACTGTTGCAGAATTACTGAAATTACATGGGTTAGGCCCAAAAACGATTCGAACTCTCGAACCAGCACTTAACGCAAAAGGATTGGATTTTGTCCGATCAAATAAGGTTGAGAATAAAGATTGTTAACATTGAAATAGGAGACATTATTATATGTGGGAAATAGCCATAATTTTATTAACATGGTTCGTTGGAATCTCCTTAGTTATTATGTTAGTTTACTGGATCGTATCGAGTGCACTTGAATCATCAAAGCTAGCTACGGAGGTCAATGAATTAAAACAGCTTGTCCAGCAGTTAATCAACGATAGAGAAAATCCTGCCAGCAACGATGCTTCTACTAGACAAGTGCAAAGTGAAGTAAATAGAGGTCAATGTCCTGCCTGTGGAGCTGAACTTGCTTTAGAGACAACAAATTGCCCAGGTTGCGATCTAGCCTTTCTTAATGCATAAGCTTGATCTGCTAGATAGAGTCGAATATAATGAGTCAGTAATGATTTACCTCTAATACATAACTTATTTTACAGTCAAAGGGGAGTAGATATGAACCGATTGAATTCGTTTCGATTTCTTACATATAGTGCAATCGTAGTAACGATCATTTGCTATATTTATTCTGCGATTACTTTTCAAGAAAATAGTTCGATGATCGCATTAGGATTTCTAATTCTTGCGATTGTATTGACGGTTATTAGTATATTATTACTGCTTGATCTGTACCGTACGAGCAGAATGACATTTGAAGCTGAAGTCATCTCACGTTATGGTCGAGATATGCGAATCAAAATGAGTAACAATAAAGAGCTGACGATTCGTCTAGCTAAACGAGAATATAAGACATACAATGTGGATGATTTACTTACTGTAGTGCTCACACCACGGACGAAACAAGTTATTTCGTTAACGAAAGTAAACTAGCTGCACCGCTTTCTTACTTTTCTTTCAGAAGCAATAAGACCGCCGAGGAGCTAGTTGCTTCTTTCATTTCACATAATTTACTTGGAGACGTAATTATTATGACTTTTATTTTTGATTTGGATGGAACGATCTGCTTTAAGGGACAACCTTTATCTGAAGTGATCGTACGTTCTCTACAATCACTTGAAGAACATGGACATTCTATTATATTTGCTTCAGCAAGACCAATTCGTGATTTGCTTCCGATTTTACCTCAATCGATGCAGCACTATCCGATGATCGGAGGAAATGGAGCATTTGTCGCTGTTGAACCGCTACAAATTAAGACTACTTTTTTTGAACAAGAGATAGCGCAGTCTATACTACAGCTCATTAAGAAATATAATGCGGATTATTTGATAGATAGTAACTGGGATTATGCTTATTATGCTAGGAAAGAGTACGCGATTCGTAGAAATCTAGATCCGCAGCAAAGAGCTTTCAACCAACCATTGGATAACTTACCTGGCTTTGTTAAAGTAGTCATTCTAGACAGTGACGATAATGAATTGATGCTGGATGAACTTTCAACATTGTCTGTCGTCATTTCAAAGCATGGCAATGAGGATATTATCGATATTAGCCCGCAAAATATTGATAAATGGGCTGGGATTCAAGCGTTAAGTATTGCACCATATGACTATATCGCATTTGGTAATGATGCAAATGACCTTTCAATGTTTACCTTTGCAAAGTACTCAATATGTGTAGGCAATCATCCGCAATTAGTAGAACTAGCTAATGAAGCTATTGAAAGTGACGAGCAGATTATTGCGAGTAAAATAATAGAGCTAGCAGAAAATTACATATGAACAAAGCTTTGAGCAAGGCCCAATAATTCGATTCGATGAACAGAGAGAAACTCGCTAGCTGAAAGAGTTTTCATCCGATACAATTATATCCTACCTTGTGAGCTATAATGGAGAGTAACTCACCATTATAGGAGTATTCCGTTATAAGAAGAAGGATCATTATTGTATTAATGATCAAATTAGGGTGGTACCACGACGCATTCGTCCCTAGAGAATGTGTCTTTTTGCGTTTTATTACAAAATTATAGGAGAGTGCATGACTATGAAACAAAGTAAATTATTGTTATCTACATTGCGTGAGTCTCCTGCAGATGCAGAAGTGATAAGTCATCAACTTATGTTGCGTGCAGGCTATATTCGCCAACTAGCTTCCGGAATTTATGCATATCTACCGCTTGGAAAAAGAGTTCTGCAACGTATTGAAAATATCATCCGTGAAGAAATGGACCGATCTGATGCTCAAGAGTTATTAATGCCAGCCATTCAGCCGATTGAATTATGGAAGGAATCTGGACGAAATGAAGTATACGGTCCAGAATTAATGCGAATCTCAGACCGACATGAACGAGAATTTGCGCTCGGACCTACTCATGAAGAAGTTATAACATCACTAGTGCGGAACGAGATTAACTCTTATCGTAAATTACCAGTGACCTTATATCAGATTCAAACAAAATTCCGGGATGAGCGTAGACCTCGCTTTGGATTATTGCGCAGTAGAGAATTTCTAATGAAGGACGCCTACTCATTTGATACGGATTGGGAAGGCTTAGATCATTCCTATCGAAGTATGTATGATGCTTATCATCGTATTTTCACTAGGATAGGACTCAATTATCGGGCAGTAGAGGCTGATGCAGGAGCAATTGGCGGAGAAGGCGGTACTCATGAATTTATGGCTTTAGCTGATATTGGAGAGGATACGATCGCAGCGTGCAGAAGTTGTGAGTACGCTGCAAACCTGGAAAAGGCTGAAACTAACCAAGGGGCATTTACTTCGCTAGAAAACACTAGTCAACCTCTAAATGAGCTAGAAAAGATTTATACGCCCGATACACGTACAATTGAAGAACTCGTTCAATTGTTACAAGTTGAGTCTAGACAAATATTGAAGACAATACTATATATCGTAGATGATATACCTATTGCGGTCGTAGTACGTGGTGATCATGAAGTCAATGAGATTAAAGTCAAACAGTATTTGAAAGCTGATACCATTATGCTTGCAGAAACCGAACAAGTACAACTGTATACGACTTCTGAAATAGGATATATTGGACCTATCGGCTTAAATGTTTCTATTCTAGTTGATTCCAATATACTTTCAATTACAGATGGGATTGCAGGAGCGAATGTCGCTAATTATCATTATTGTCATGTAAATGTGTCGCACAATCTTACTCTGACACATGTGGGGGATTTCCGAAATATTGTAGAAGGAGATTCATGTCCACGTTGTGAACATGGAAAACTTCAACTACATCGTGGTATAGAAATCGGACATGTCTTCAAGTTAGGAACAAGGTATAGTGAAAAATTGTCAGCAACGTTTTTAGATCAATCTGGTAAAGCAACGCCGATGATAATGGGATGCTATGGTATTGGGGTGTCCCGTATTCTTTCAGCGGTCGTGGAGCAGCACCATGATGAACATGGAATAATATGGCCTATAGCATTAGCGCCGTATCACGTTCATATAATAGCTATTTCGATAAAAGACGATATTCAAATGCAGTTAGTCCAGCACTTGACGACACAATTAGAGCGTATTGGGATAGATGTGCTGATTGATGATCGGGACGAGCGTCCAGGAGTTAAGTTCAAAGATTCAGATCTCATCG
>DXHF01000194.1 GCA_019113605.1 Candidatus Paenibacillus intestinavium | reverse complement strand
AAGTGAAAGATGTTGTACTTCTAGACGTAACTCCACTATCTCTTGGTATTGAAACAGCTGGTGGTGAATTTACTAAAATGATCGATCGCAATACGACGATTCCAACTAGTAAATCTCAAGTTTATTCCACTTATGCTGATAACCAGCCTGGCGTAGAAATTCATGTTCTACAAGGTGAGCGTTCAATGGCAGCAGGTAACAAAACATTAGGTCGTTTCCAATTGAATGATATTCCTCCAGCACCACGTGGAGTACCGCAAATCGAAGTTACATTTGACATCGATGCGAACGGTATTGTTAATGTTTCTGCACTTGATAAAGGTACAGGTAAGAGCCAAAACATTACAATTACATCCTCTGGCGGTTTAAGTGACGCTGACGTTGAAGCAATGATGAAAGAAGCAGAACTTCATGCTGAGGAAGATAATAAACGTAAAGAATTAGTTGAAGCAAAAAATAGCGCAGACCAACTTGTATACCAAACAGAGAAAACATTAAAAGATCTTGAAGGTAAAGTTGACGAAGCTGAAGTAGCTCAAGCGAACGAAGCAAAAGAAAAAGTTGTAGCAGCTCTTGCTACTGACGAGCTTGAAGCGATCACATCAGCTACTGATGCATTGATGGAAATCGTACAACAATTGTCTACAAAGCTTTACGAACAAGCAGCTCAAGCTGAAGGTCAAGGCGAACCAGCTCAAACAGAAGGTTCCGCAAAAGGTAAAGATAATGTTGTTGATGCTGACTATGAAGTAGTAGATGAGAACAAGTAATAAGTAATGGGTGTGAGGTCGAGGTGGGCTAACCCTGCCTTCGACCTCTCTTTGTTGCCTGTGATCACGAAGATTATGCTGACGTAGCGTATTCGGCGGCGAAGCTGCCATTCATCGTTTGTTTACGGTGCTCATGTACCAATAACGTACATTCCGCTCCGCACTGCACTAGCTTCATGGCATCTTCTTGGTGCTGACAGGAAACGGTGTTGCGCTTCGTAGAGTGCTGACGTAGGACAGCGTTTCATGATTGCAAGGCATGCTTACGTACATGTTATGTACGTACCGCATTTTAAACCTTCCTTAATTGGATTTTAGATGACAAAAACAATATTGCACTCATATTAATAGAATAGGTACGGAGGTGAGATCAGTTGGCAAACAAGCGCGATTATTATGAAGTGCTGGGAGTTGGTAAAGACTCCTCGGCAGATGATGTGAAGAAGGCGTACCGCAAATTGGCACGTCAATATCATCCTGACGTTAATAAAGAAGCGGATGCTGAGACGAAGTTCAAAGAAGTGAAAGAAGCTTATGATGTACTAAGTGATGATGGCAAACGCGATACGTATGATCGTTATGGTCATGTTGATCCTAACCAAGGCATGGGCGGCGCAGGCGGCGCTGACTTCGGAGGCGGTTTTGGAGATATATTTGATATGTTCTTTGGTGGCGGAGGTAGACAACGTGATCCTAACGCCCCACAGCGTGGTAATGACTTACAATATACGATGACTATTGAATTTAAAGAAGCTGTATTTGGTAAGGAAACTGAAATTACAATTCCACGTACTGAAAATTGTGACCCATGTCATGGTTCAGGTGCGAAGCCAGGAACATCACCGAAAACATGTTCGACATGTCATGGTTCTGGACAACAGGAAGTGGTTCAGAATACACCATTTGGTCGTATTGCTAATCGTCGTGTATGTCAAACTTGTCGTGGAACTGGTAAAATTATTCCAGAGAAATGTACAACATGCCAAGGCGAAGGCCGTGTGAAAAAGCAACGTCGTATTAAAGTTAATATTCCAGCAGGTGTAGATGAAGGTTCTCAAATTCGCATTAGTGGCGAAGGTGAGGGTTGTTCAAAAGGTGGCCCAGCGGGAGATCTATATATCGTTCTGCGTGTGAAGAGTCATGAATTCTTTGATCGCGAAGGCGATGATATCTATTGTGAAGTGCCAATTAACTTCGTGCAAGCTGCATTAGGTGCTGAGATCGAAATTCCGACCTTGAATGAACGAGTTAAGCTGAAAATTCCAGCAGGCACGCAAACAGGCACATACTTCCGTCTAAAAGGAAAAGGTGTACCGAAGCTTCGTGGAATAGGTTCTGGTGACCAGCATGTGAAGGTTACTGTTGTCACGCCAACAAAGCTTTCGGATGAACAGAAAGAATTGCTTCGTCAATTCGGTGGTTCTAGTGAACCGGCTACAGTAACTGAAGAACATCACGAATCGATTTTCGATAAAATGAAAAAAGCATTTCGTGGAGAATAATCAATCCAAATAAGGGAGAGGATTCTGTACCTATACGTAGGTAGAGGTCCTCTTTTTCTTTCTATGTTAATCTGACCATAATGTAAAGATGAATAGAACGTCATATCATGCTCATACTATAGTTGAACAGAAAATTTATTTTAGGTTCAGTTAATTAAGATGAGAAGTTTGCTCGTCGATTATGGGAGGGCATCGTATGTATGACGAAAAAAATGAAATGAAAAAAGTTAATTTCGGAGATTTGCCTGTTAATTGGGATGAAGAAGAGTTTGCAGAAGAATTGACAGTGGAAGATCACGAGGAAAGTCGTTCATTGGATGAAAACAGAAATAGGGTTAGTGTAATAGTGCGAAAAACTAATAAGAAATTGTAACATAACGAGCTACAAAAAAACTTTCCAGTATTATCCCCTTATGGTAGACGGTGAGAAAAAAGTTCGGATATGATGAACTTAACACTGTTAACTATAGGGGGATTTTTCATGGATAAGAAGAATGTGATCATTGTATTATTAGTTTTGAATCTAATAGTAATGTTGTATTTCGGCAATTCGCTCGGAAAGAAAATCGGAAATTACCAAGCACAAACTAGTGCAGACATGAACTTTATGCAAAATAATATGATGTCTTTAGAAAACAGAATTATTAATGGAGTAGGAAATGAACTGAGAGCTCAGACAGACAAGATTGCTCTGGTTGACTATACGGTGCTAGACGTTGATTCCGCACAAAAACAAGCACAGGTCGAGTTAAAGGTCCAATTAAAAGAGGTATCTCCATCAGCAGAAATTTGGATTTCCTACAGTGCTCAGGATGATGATCAGCAACAGGAAGTTGCTTTAGTTGAGCAAAGCGGGTTGATTTACGGGACCAAGCTAACGTTTCGCTTGAACATAATTACCAATTTGATATGTGGGAGAAAAGTGCTGCAACAGGGCAAAAGCAATTGAATGTGTCTGAGCAACAACTTCCGCTATATGATGAATTCTACACAAATAGAGTTACGATGAACGGTGGCGGAACGGCGATTTCGCAGGATCAACATGAAACGTACTTCGCATTTACAATCAATGATTTGAGAGTTAGTGGAACGGAAATGGAGCAGGTACTTATTCAAGTATGGAAGGGGAACGAGCTCAGCCAGCTGTACGATGAAATCGATGTGACAGAGCGGGTAAAACAGCGCAGGGGCGATTATTGTGAGATAGAAGACAAATATAAGGTTGCGCTTGCAGCTGGTCTAATTGAACAAACTGTTAGCTTGGAGCAGTTCGCGATCGACAATGGATATAAACCTAATCTCAGCGATGTAGACAGCAACTCAAATTATTCTTATACACATGCCATCAGATTCGCGGAGGACTACCCAGAGTTAAAACTAGATGGGGAATCAGCAAAAGAACTTAGCAGTCGATTAATTATCAAGTTCAAGGACGGATATACGTATACAGAGTACTAAACTACTTATTCATAGTGATGATAATCATTCTCAATTCCAATCGAAAAAGAATAAGATACTCTTTCAATATTTCTAGCAAGCCTTTGTCAAGAGCATCTAGCTGTTGTACAATAGAGATTAGGCTTACTGTAATTTGCCGTAAAAAGATGGAGGTTTACATAATGAAATGGTATGAACTAACGATTGCAACAACTGAGGTTGCAACTGAAATGATATCGAATTTTTTGCATGAACATGGTGCAGGCGGCGTCTCGATCGAAGAATCTGAAAATATGAATAAACCTCGTGATACGAAGTATGGTGAGTGGTATGATCGTGCGCTTAATGATATTCCTGAAGGTGTAGCGATTATTAAAGGCTACTTTACAGAAGAAATCGATATGGATCAGCTGATTGCAGACATTACTCCTCGTGTGGAGGAACTTAGAGAATTTGGTATCGATCCAGGTAATGTTGAGTATAGTTACGTGGAAGTTGATGATGAGGATTGGGCTAATGCGTGGAAGGAATATTTCCACCCGATTAAAATTACAGATCGAATAACGATCAAGCCAACATGGGAGCAGTACGAGGCTTCCGAAGATGAGCTAATAATAGAGCTTGATCCAGGAATGGCATTCGGAACAGGTACACATCCGACAACTTCTCTTTGCTTGAAAACACTTGAAGCCGTCATTAAAGGCGGAGAGGAAATGATCGATGTAGGAACGGGTTCAGGCGTGCTAGCTATCGGGGCGTTGAAGCTAGGTGTAAAAAATGTGCTAGCTCTAGATCTTGATCCAGTTGCCGTTTCAAGTGCGATCGAAAATATTAGCTTGAATAATTTATCCGATCGTGCAGAAGTGAAGCTTAGTGATCTGCTAGGCGTACTTGAAAGTAAAGATAATACCGATGAATTAACAGTGAAGCTACCGGTTGATCTTGTTGTAGCGAATATATTGGCAGAGATTATTATGCTATTTGTTGATGATGTATTTGCTGCGTTGAAGCCAGGTGGAACTTATATTGCATCTGGTATTTGGAAAAACAAAGAAGAATTAGTGGAACAAGGATTAATTGCAGCAGGATTTGAAATTGCCGACAAACATCGTGATGAGGATTGGCTTGCTTTCGTTGCTCGTAAGCCACAGGTGAACTAATGAGTTTTAGTAATTTTCCGTTTGACGAACTTCCGTTTATTATATTAGTTTTACTTATTGCATTTACTGTACATGAATTTGCTCATGCTTATAGTGCTTATAAATTTGGTGATGACACGGCTTATCGTGAAGGGCGTGTCTCACTAAATCCGATGGTGCATCTGGATTGGTTAGGCTTCATCTTAATTATCGTAGCCGGCTTTGGTTGGGCGAAGCCAGTTCCTGTTAGAGCTAGTCGTTTCAAAAACCCTCGTACTATGAGTGTTATTGTGTCACTAGTCGGGCCATTGAGTAACTTAATATTAGGTATTATATCGATTATTGTTTATGTTGTTTTTATAAAAACTGGATGGTTATTTGCTGGATCTGAAGGCGTTACGAATGCACTTACTTTGTTTTTTGAATTAATGATTCGATATAACTTCTTATTATTCGTATTTAACTTAATTCCGTTGCCACCACTTGATGGCTACCGTATCGTATCGGAATTCCTTCCTTTACGTACGCGCTTCAAGTTGGAACAGAATGCTCATTGGGGTTCAATAATATTTTTATTAATGGTATTTATTCCACCATTGAGAGCCGTTACTATTAGTCCTGTATTACAGCTTGGTGGGAACATGAGTGTTAATATATTTACTTTCTTTATGTCAATTTTTTAGAATGAATTGGAAATAAGTATGTGAGAGATTAGGTTAGTTATATTGGTTAAAGGATGAATGATATGCAAAGATATTTTGTAAGTAAAGAGCAGTTCATAGATAATGGCATTATCATTCAAGATGAAGATGCTCATCATATCATTCGTGTTATGCGGATGAAGGAAGGCGATCAAGTTATTGTAAGCGACGGACAGGAGCGAACGGTTCTAGCAGAAATTGCAGAGCTTGAAGCAAAGCAGGTTCAGCTGACGATTGTTGAACAATTACCACTTGATGCAGAGTCGAAGTGGAAAGTTTCAATCGCACAAGGATTGCCGAAAGGCGACAAGATGGAGCTTATCGTCCAGAAATGTACTGAAATAGGTGCCTCTTCGTTTATTCCATTTGAATCTGAACGTGTTATTGTGCAATATGATCGTAAGAAAGAAGCGAAACGACTTGAGCGTTGGAGCAAAATTGCCAAAGAGGCAGCTGAGCAAGCGCATCGAAATAGCGTTCCGACGATTGCCGAGCCGTTGAGCTGGAAGCAATTACTGAATAGTTTTGATTCATACGATCTTGTTCTGTTCTGCTATGAAAAAGTGGATGGTGAAGGTCAAGGTATTCATCTAAGAAATGTACTGCTACCATTTAAAGAGCAATGTATAACCGATGCTATTAGTTCTCCGACTGTATTGCTGATTGCTGGTCCAGAAGGTGGATTTGCCCAGCGAGAGGCTAGTCAAGCTGAAAGTGCAGGAGCTAAGCTAGTAGGGCTAGGGAAAAGAATATTGCGTGCTGAAACCGCGGGAATAGTTGGACTATCCTGCATATTATATGAATCAGGTGAGATGGGGGGCGTGTGACCTTATGTCAACGGTCGCATTTTATACGCTAGGCTGTAAAGTTAACTTTTACGATACAGAGGCAATTTGGCAAGTTTTTAAGGACAATAACTATGAGCAGGTTGATTTTGAATCAACCGCTGATGTATATCTGATTAATACTTGTACTGTAACGAATACTGGTGACAAAAAAAGTCGTCAAATTATTCGTCGTGCAGTTCGTCGTAATCCTGATGCAATTATTGCTGTAACAGGTTGCTATGCTCAAACTTCTCCAGCGGAAATTATGGCGATCGAAGGCGTCGACCTTGTTATTGGTACACAGGATCGCGAAAAAATAATGACGTATGTGAAGCAAATTCAAGAAGAGCGCCAGCCAGTTAATGCTGTCCGCAATATTATGAAAACTCGTCATTTTGAGGAGCTTGACGTACCGAACTTTACGGAACGTACACGAGCATTTTTGAAAATACAAGAAGGTTGTAATAACTTCTGCACATTCTGCATTATTCCGTGGTCACGTGGCTTGTCTCGTTCTCGTGAGGCCGGAACAGTTATCGAACAAGCGAAGCAATTAGTCGCTTCTGGTTATAAAGAAATCGTACTGACTGGCATCCATACTGGTGGGTACGGCGATGATATGGAAGATTATAACCTAACACGTCTATTATGGGATTTGGATAAAGTAGAGGGTTTGGAACGTATTCGGATTAGTTCCATTGAAGCTAGTCAGATTGACGATGAGATGATTGAAGTATTGAACAAATCATCAAAAATGTGCCGCCATCTACATATTCCACTTCAAGCGGGTGAGAATAGTGTCTTAAAGCGAATGCGTCGTAAATATACAACGGAGCAATTTGCTGAGAAAGTGAGACGGTTGAAAGAAGCGATGCCTGGCGTTGCGATTACAACAGATATTATTGTTGGCTTCCCAGGTGAAACGGATGAGTCATTTGAAGAAGGCTATCGCTTTATGGAAGAGCTAGGTTTTTCTGAGATGCATGTATTCCCTTATTCTAAGCGTACGGGTACTCCTGCGGCACGTATGACTGATCAGGTCGATGAAGAAGTGAAAAATGAGCGTGTCCATCGTCTCATAGAGCTATCAGAAGAGATGCAATTGAAATATGCGCAGAAGTTCGTAGGGGGACTGTTAGACGTTATCCCTGAACGAGAGCATAAAGGTCATGAAGGTAGCGGTTTAATTAGCGGTCATTCTGATAACTATATTACTGTCGTATTTGAAGGTTCAGAAGAACTTATCGGTCAAATTTGCCGCGTGAAAATTACGGAAGCAGGCGTGAATGAATGTAGAGGTCAGCTAGTGCGTGTGCTGCCAAGCTATTCTGAGATGTCTAATATAGAAAAAATTGCAGCTCAAGGCTAACTTAAAGTACTGCAATGATTCAAACAATATAAATTAAGGATTTCTTATGGACTTCTTGTAGAGAAGGAATAAGGAATCCTTTCTTCTCTTGTAGAGGTAGTCCGCGTTTTGTACTACCTAAATTAAAATGAGGGTTCAAAAAGCGGGCTTTCAGAACCGAGAAGATGGGGCGCTACTTGAGAAAGGCGGAAGCGCAAGTGTACGTGTTTGGTACACGCGAACCGTACTTTCCAAGTTCGCTTCATATTCGACGTCGAATATGCTACAACGCATAATCTTCGTTATCAAAGTTTGCTTTTTGAACTTCCATGAGCTCAATCCAATCGTTTGAACCATTTCATATAACATATCGGCAATGCGATAAATGAACAGATGATGTTGAATAACGTTTGAGCATGTGCGATCGCTGTTGCTATAGAAGTTGTTGTCCACATAACGGCAGTTGCCAGTATGTCGATAAATGGGAAGAATAGTAGTGCTCCTCCTATATTAAGAACAAGATGCGCTATAGCGACGTATCGTCCCCCTTTTGAACCGCCAAGTGAGGCTATGATCGCAGTTACACATGTACCTATATTACAGCCTAGAACGATTGCAATACTTAGATCTAGCGGGAGTACACCAAGTGCGGCAATCCCCATGATCATACCGATGACAGCTGCGCCACTATGAATAAGTGCAGTAAGTACTGCGCCCGATAGTATACCCCACCAAAGGGTAGTTTGCGCTTGTGCTAGAAACCAATGAAATAATTCTGTGCTTTGAAGGACAGGTCCAATTCCTTGCATAACGGTTAATCCAAGCAGTAGCGTACCAAACCCGAATAATACAATGGAAAGTGATCGGATAAATTCGCTGCCTTTCCATTGATATAGTGAAGGTATAATGCGATACTCGACAAGTAGAACTGTGATCCCCCAAAGAATGAGCGCACCGATCATTAACGGCTTGGCAAGGTGATGAATATTTAGTCCTATTAATTCAGTCGTTAAGCATGTCCCGATATTCGTACCGAGAATAATGCCTAAAGTACGTGAGAAGGGGAGTAAGCGGCTATTAACGAAGCCGATCGATAACACCGTTACGGCAGTGCTACTTTGTAAAAAGGCGCTACTTGCAGTGCCTAGCATAAGACCATGAAGTGGAGTGCGAGTGGAACGCTCTAACAGGCGTAGAAAAGTAGGTCCACCTAAGCGGAATAATGCTAATTCCATTAATTTCATCCCGCACATAAAGATTGAAAAGCCTAAAATACTATGAAAGATTATGGCGCTTATCATGTCCTGTTTCCTTTCATTAACATATTGTCTTTGACTTAACGTATGCGAAAAAGTAGACAAGCATGACAAGGTCGGGTGAAATGACAAGGTTGTGCTTAAGATAAAAGCAAAATGCAGCATTAAAAACAATTTCTAACTCGAGAGGAACATATACAATGGCAAATGCAATTGTGAAATTAATTAAAGCGCGTAAAAAGAGAATAGAAGAAGCTCATCCTTGGGTATATGCAAGTGAAATTGAACAAGTGGATCAGGAAGGTCTTGAACCTGGTAGCTTAGTTGATGTTGTAGCCCATAATGGGAAGTATTTGGCGACGGGATATTGGAATCCTGCTTCACAAATTACAGTACGTATCGTTGCCTATGAATCTATTGAGACCATGGATCAAGCTTTTTTTGTAGAGCGACTTACTCGTTGTAAAGTACATCGTGCTCGCTTTGTGAAGGATCAAGATTGTCGATTAGTATACGGCGAGGCTGATTTCTTACCAGGTCTTATCGTTGATCGTTTCGAAAATGTATTAGTATTACAAATTTTGTCATTAGGTATGGAAAAGCATAAGGAAGCACTGATCGCAGCTCTGATCGAAGTGTTTCAACCGAAAGGTATTTACGAGCGCAGCGATGTAAGTGTTCGTAAGCTTGAAGGATTAGAAGAGCGCACAGGTGTCATATATGGTGAATGTCCTGCGATTGTTGAGATAAGTGAAAATGGTTTATTGATGGAAGTGGATATCGTTCAAGGTCAGAAAACCGGCTATTTCTTCGATCAACGTGAAAATCGAGCATCACTTGAGCCATTAATGAAAGGCTGGGGAGATCGTAGTGGAATTGCGCTCTCTACGCTTGAGGACGGTCGCAGGGCACCAGTTAATCGCAATGGAAAAGAAGTTACGTTTCCTTATTGGGATGGTGCAACTGTATTAGAATGCTTTGCGCATACAGGAAGCTTCACATTGCATGCTTGCAAATATGGTGCCAAACAAGTCACATGCTTAGATGTATCCGCACATGCGATTGATACGGCAAAGCGTAATGTAGAACGTAATGGTTTTACTGATCGTGTAGAATTCGTAGTTGCCGACGCATTTGAATATTTACGTACACAAGTGAAAGGATTAGATGATCGCAAACAGCGCGCTAATGGTGGCGTAGATACATCGAAGAAGCTGGAAAATGAAGGACGTTCATGGGATGTAGTTATTCTTGACCCACCAGCATTTGCAAAAACCCGTTCCGCAGTTGAAGGGGCGAAGCGTGGCTACAAAGATATTAATCTACAAGGACTAAAGCTTGTCAATGAAGGTGGCTATCTTGTAACGGCTAGCTGTTCATACCATATGAGACCTGAATTGTTCCTTGAAGCGATTCAAGAAGCGGCCAAAGATGCTGGGAAAGTACTGCGTCTCGTAGAATGGCGTGCAGCAGGCAAAGATCACCCACAAATACTAGGTGTCACCGAAAGTCATTACTTAAAGTTCGCAATATTCGAGGTAACTTCGAAGCGTAATTAATATAAAGGTTCAAAAAGATGAGATAATGAAACCCAGCAACGTGTACGGTATAAGTACACAAGCGGCCACGCCCGAAGCTTCAAATGAAGGTTCAAAAAGCGGGCTTTCAGATGCAACGTCGAATACGCTACGTCAGCGACATCATCGTTATCAAAGTCCGTTTTTTGAACTACCTAATTCAATGAAGGTTCAAAAAGCGGGCTTTAAGAACCGAGCAGGTGAAGCGTTACTTGAGGAAGGCGGAAGCGCAAGTGTACATGATTACGTACACGCGAACCGTACTTTCCAAGTTCGCTTCAGATGCGACGTCGAATACGCTACGTCAGCGACATCATCGTTATCAAAGTCCGTTTTTTGAACTACCTATAAGGAAGGGGGAGAGAGAATGTCCATTAGATTCGTATTAGGCCGTGCCGGAAGCGGAAAAACCCATTACTGCCTAGAACAAATAAGAAATGAATTAAAGAGCGACCCACTCGGTTCTCCCCTCATTTTACTTACGCCTGAGCAAGCTTCATTCCAAATGGAATACGAATTAATTAATCAGGGTGAACCGCTAGGGATGCTGCGAGCGCAGGCACTAAGCTTTCGCAGACTTGCGTTTCGAGTAATGCAGGAAACGGGTGGCACTGCGCTTGTTCCGATTACAGAGACAGGTAAGCATATGCTTCTATACAAACTTGTTAATCGCTATGCCTCTGAGCTTCAATTATTCAAAAACAATGAAGATCAAGCAGGCTTTATTGAACGGCTTGTTAATATGATTACAGAATGGAAGCGGTATGGCGTTTCGGCGGAGCAAGTACAGCAATTAATTCAGACTGATCGATCAGATTACTCTCAGCTACTGCAGAAAAAACTACATGATATGGGCTTGCTTTATGCGCATATGGAGCAAGAGCTTTTGCAAAAGTATGTAGATTCTGAAGATTACTTATCGTTTATGGTTCAAGGATTACCGCATGCCAGCTCACTCAAAGGCTGTCATGTATGGGTAGATGGCTTCCATGGTCTAACGCCAACGGAATATGAAGCGCTTGGCGCACTAATGGCTAATAGTGCTCATATGACGATCGCATTGACACTTGATCGTGAGTATGGTGTAGATGAGCCAATTGATGAATTGAATTTATTCCATCAAACAGCTGAAACGTACCAAACGATTTCACAATTAGCCGAGCACTATGGAGTAGACATTGAAGAGTCGATTATTCTAGAACCTACTTCAGTTTCTAGATTTGGCAATGTAGAGTCACTTGCTTTTCTCGAGAAAAGCTACGGTACTCGGAAAGTATACCAGCCGTCGGATACACAGCTGAATGAAGGTGTAGCTATTCAATTAGCAGCCTCAGCGAATCGACGTACTGAAATTGAAGAGGTTGCTCGTCAATTATTAATTCAAGTTCATGAACATGGTTATCGTTGGCGTGATATGGCGGTATTAGTTCGAAATTTAGATGGCTATAGTGATTATATTGAACTTGTCTTTCGTCGTTACCAAATTCCATTTTTTATGGATCAGAAACAAAAAACTTTATATCATCCGTTTGTCGAATTTATTTCATCTGCTTTGGAAAGCATCGTTCATGGTTGGCAATACGATGCGATATTCCGCTGTATTAAGACAGAGATGTTATTTCCACAAGATGAATCGATACCTCGTGAATGGTTTGATATTTTGGAAAATTATGTACTTGCCTCAGGTATTAATGGCTGGAAATGGAATGATACGAACTATTGGAAGGCGTTAGCTACCGTATCACTCGATGAAGAAGAAGAGACGGCTTATCATATATCAGATAAAGCGCAGCGTGAATTAGATATTTCAATAGCTGCTAGAGGATGTATTATCCCCCCATTAGAACAGTTAGCGGAGAAGCTGGCACAAGCAAGTAATGTGCGACAAATGTGTCAGGCGCTATACGAGCTACTTGATTATGCACAAGTTGCACAGCGGTTAGAGCGTTGGAGTGATGTAGAGCATGAACGTGGTAACTTGATGATGGCTCGTACGCATCGCCAGCTTTGGGGAAATGTGATGGGTCTATTAGATGAACTCGTTGAGCTAGCAGGTGACGAACAAGTTTCAACGGAATTATTTGCCGGAATGATTCAAGCTGGATTAGATAGTCTACAATTAGCATCTATACCGCCAGCAATGGATCAAGTTGTGATTGGTACGATGGAGAGAACTCGTCTATCTAATGTGAAGGCATGCTACATTATCGGAGCATCAGATGGTGTATTGCCAATGAGGATGCAAGAAGATGGCTTATTATCTGAAGCAGATCGTGAGCAATTAGCTATAGATGGACTTGCGATGGCACCTAGTTCTCGTCGTAAATTGCTTGATGAACGCTTCTTGATCTATCAAATATTAACGAGAGCCTCCTCTAAGTTATGGATTAGTTATCCACTAGCAGATGAAGAGGGGAAAAGTATTCTGCCTTCAGAAATTATTCGCCAAATACGTTATCAGTTTCCGATGATACATGTTCAGCATATTGCAATTGAACCTCATTTGACGATGAGTGAGCAAGAGCAGCTTGCCTTTCTTGCTCACCCAGATGCAGCGATGACATATCTAATCGTTATGCTACGTGAATGGAAACAGGGGAAGAAGCTGCCCGAGCTATGGTGGGATTTGTATAATTGGTATGCGATACGACCGCAATATGCTCATAAATTAGTAGCGCTACTTCGATCACTGCAGTTCCAAAACATCGAATTGCCCCTGCATATAGAAACAGCTAGAGGGTTATATGTTGCACAAATGCGAATGAGTGTGTCGCGAGTAGAACGCTTCGTCTCATGTCCATTCCAGCATTTCTCGATCTATGGACTGCGTCTCAAGGAACGGAAGCAGTACCGGCTAGAGGCACCTGATATGGGGCAATTATTCCACGCCGCGCTTGGCAAGCTTGCCAATCAACTCGGCAGCAGTTGGGGGAGAATGTCTCAAGATAAGGTAAAGCAGGAAGTGAGCATTATTGTTGATCAGCTAGTTCCTAGGCTGCAATCACAAATTTTACTAAGTAGTGAGCGATTCCGCTATATTGCACGGAAGTTGAAAGAGATTGTTATGCAAGCTGCGATTATGCTTGGCGAACATGCAGGACGCGCACAATTTAACCCTGTAGGTACGGAAGTTGATTTTGGACCAAATGGTAGTATGCCTGCCTTGCAAATAAAACTTGATAATGGAAATATAATGGAAATTGTTGGTCGCATTGACAGAGTAGATGCTGCACAAAGTGATCAAGGACTTTTGCTTCGTGTATTAGACTATAAGTCTAGCAGTCAATCGTTAAAGCTAGATGAAGTTGTTCACGGTTTATCACTGCAAATGTTAACTTATCTTGATGTATTGATGACGCATGGTGAAGGATGGCTGAAAGAGAAAGTATCTCCGGCTGGAGTTCTATATTTCCATGTTCATAATCCACTACTACAAGTGAAAAATAGAATTAGTAGTGATGAAGCAGATGAGCTCATGTTGAAGCGCTATAAGATGAAGGGTTTATTGACTGCTGATACAACCGTTGTTCGAATGATGGATAATGAGCTGGAAACAGGATATTCACAAATTCTTCCTGTTGCGGTGAAGAAGGACGATAGCTTCTATAGTAGTGCATCGGTTGTTAGTCATGGTCAATGGGATACGTTACGTGGATTTGTGAAAGAGAAGATCAAGAACATTGGACAAGACATTCAAGCTGGCGTCGTTTCGATTGAGCCTTATCAATTAGGAGATCGAACACCTTGTCAATTTTGCGACTATAAAGCAGTATGTCAGTTTGATCCAATCATTGAAGGTAATCATTATCGTAAATTAGCTAAAGCGTCTGAGGATGAGATTTGGCGTGAGTTAGGGGAGTGACTGTAATGAGTGGACAATCATCAGCGAATGCACCTCGCTGGACCGATGAACAATATGAAGCAATCGTGTCAGAAGGGTCTAATATATTAGTAGCTGCGGCGGCAGGTTCAGGAAAAACTGCCGTATTAGTTGAACGGATTATTCGTAAAGTCGCTTCCAACACTGACGTTGATCGCTTACTTGTTGCTACGTTTACTCATGCGGCGGCAGCAGAGATGAAAGATCGTCTGAAAATGGCATTGGAGAAGAAATTGGAGGAAGAACCCGATTCAGATCATTTGCGCAAGCAGCTCGCATTGATGGGGAAATCGTCAATTACAACGCTCCATTCCTTTTGTATGGAAGTCATTCGCAAATATTATTCATTGATTGATCTTGATCCCGGCTTTCGGATTGCGAACGAGACGGAAATTGAATTAATTCGTGCTGATGTAATGAATGAGCTATTTGAGCAGCGTTATAGTGATGTAGATGGAGCGGGCGGCGGAGATTTTCTTAAGCTAGTTAATAGCTATGGTGGAGAGAAGGGTGATGATCCACTATTTCAGCTTGTGGAACGGCTTTATCTATTCTCGCGATCGCATCCGTGGCCAGCTCAGTGGCTTGACGATACACTTAAGCCTTATCACATTTCGAGTATCGATGAGCTAGAACAAAGTGTATGGGTGCAACAAATTACGGATGATGTGCATTTGAAGCTTGAAGGGGCGATAAGTGCTTTCGAGCAAGCATTATCATTAACAAAGCTGCCAGCAGGTCCTTATGCGTATGCCTCAACTTTCGAAGCTGATATTGAAGTGATCACAGCGTTGCAGCATCAATTGCAACAGCTGCCTTGGCGAGAATGGGCTGATCTATTCGCTAACGTGCAATTTGCGAAATTAGCACCATTGCGCGGGAAAGATCATGATAAAGATTTGCAAGATCGCGCCAAAAATTATCGTGAGCAAGGGAAAGATACGGTTCAATCGATAGCCAGCGATTACTTTGGAAGAAGCGCAGAACAATTTCTAGAAGAGTTAACGGAGCTTGCTCCGCTAATGAAAGCGTTGGTGTCGCTCATACATGACTTTAGCGCGACATTTGAAGCGACGAAACGTGCAAAAGGATTGCTTGATTTTGGTGATCTGGAGCATTATAGTCTTGCTATTTTATTAGATGAATCATCAACTTCAGAGCGACTTATTCCATCGGAAGCGGCAAAGGATTATCAGCAGCAATTTGATGAAATATTGTTGGACGAATATCAAGATACGAATATGGTACAGGAAACCATTGTACGACTAATCGCTAATCAGAATGTTGGAAATCGCTTTATGGTTGGCGATGTGAAGCAAAGTATATATCGTTTTCGCTTGGCAGAGCCTAAGTTATTTCTGGAGAAATATAAGAAATATAGCTCGGAATCAGTCTCCACTACTGAGGATGGCAAGCGGATTGATCTTGCTCGTAATTTCCGTAGTCGTTCACAGGTTGTTGATGCAGTTAACGAAGTGTTTCGGGCGATCATGAAAGAAAATGTAGCTGAGATGGATTATGACACGCGTGCCGAGCTTGTACATGGTGCTACTTATTATGAAGCTCCAATATCACTGGAGCAATGCAAAGTTCAGCTCACAATTATTGATCGCGGAGAGCGCGTTGCCGATGAACAATCGAGTGAGCAAGATGAACAATCGGATAGTTCTACTGCTGAGCAGGTAGAAGAATTGAATGTTGCACAACTAGAAGCGCGCTATGTCGCGCAACAGTTATTAGCGATGCGTGAACAACAAAGTATGGTTTTCGATAGTAAATTAGCAGCTTATCGTCCTATGAAATGGCGAGATACCGTCATTTTATTGCGTGCCACTTCCGCGTGGGCGCCCGTCTTTCTTGAAGAGCTACAATTAGCAGGAATACCCGCTTACTCTAGTATTGGAAGTGGGTATTTCGAAGCAATTGAAGTGCAGACGTTGCTATCTTGCCTGCAAGTTATTGATAATCCCTATCAAGATATACCACTAGCAGCAACTTTACGTTCACCGTTATTCAGTCTAACTGCTGAACAATTGTCGCAAATTCGAATTCTTTCTATGGAACGGAATTTCTATGACGCGATCATCTATGCAGCTGGAAGTGATAATTATGAACTAGAAGGCCGTCAGAAGTTGTCTTTCTTCTTGCATAAGCTTGAACAATGGCGTAATCGTGCACGCGAGGGCTCGCTATCTGATCTGCTTTGGTTGATCTATGAAGAAACAGGCTACTATGATTTTGTAGGCGGTCTCCCAGCCGGAGTGCAACGTCAAGCGAATTTACGAGCACTACATGATAGAGCTCGCCAATATGAGGCTACTTCATTCCGAGGGCTGTTCCGTTTCTTGAAGTTTATTGAGCGGATGCGTGCAAATGGTAATGATCTTGGTACTGCACTAGCGATTGGTGAACAAGAAGATGTTGTAAAGATTATGACGACACATGCAAGCAAAGGGCTGGAATTTCCAATTGTGTTCGTTGCAGGTCTAGGTAAAAAATTTAATGAGCAAGATTTGAATGCTTCATTTCTCTACCATAAGGAATTAGGCTTTGGTCCGAAATATGTTGATGCTGCAATGCGTATTAGTTATCCATCTTTGCCCTATTATGCGATTCGCCGTTCGATGAAAATGGAATTGTTAGCTGAAGAAATGCGTATATTGTATGTGGCATTGACAAGGCCCAAAGAAAAACTGATCTTGCTTGGGACAAGTGCAAGATTACCTAAGCAACTACCAAAATGGAGCTCATCATTAGCTGCTGATGGCACATTACAACAATCTAGTATTGCTTCCGCATCCTGCTACTTAGATTGGATTGCACCGCTTGTTGCATCACAATTACAATTGTCCGCAGACGAGCCAATGAAAGGGCCTGTCATTAGTCCACAAGACTGGATGGTATCTATTGTTGGCGCGGAGTCACTTATTATAATGGACGATGTTCAAGCTGAGACAGCTTCAGATGATGAGCTTGTAAGAACAGAGAGAATGACTGCATTGCAAGTGTTAGCTCAATTAGATGATGTTGCTGAAGATCGGCAATTGCGTACAAAGTTAAATCGGGAATATGCGTACATCGGGGCGACGACGATTGGCTCAAAGGCATCGATTACAGAGATGAAGCGACTACAGGCTGCCTTTGCAGAGCAAGCGGAGACATTCTATGAAGCAGAAAGCGGCATAGTAAATGATGAAGCTAGTTATGGATCTAGCAACAGAACTAGTAATGGAGCTAGCGATGGAACTAATAATGACAATGGTGACGGAGAACATACTGGCGCTGCTATAGCAAAAGAGTATACACTACATCTTGAACGACCATCATTTATGGAAGCCAAAAAGATTACTGCTACAGAAAAAGGTTCGATCAATCATTTGATGATGCAGCATATTCCATTGTCATTGACTATAGATGAACAAGTTATTACGCAAAGTATAGAGCGAATGTTACATCTACAAATTATTACGATGGCGCAAGCTCAAGTTATTAATATAAAGGCCATTGCAGAGTTATTTCAAACGGAACTAGGCTATCGTATGCAGCATGCTACTTGGCTGAAACGAGAGCTTCCTTTTAGCTTTATGTTGCCTGCACACGAAGTTCATCGTAATATGGATGAAACGATAATTAATGAAAAAGTATTTATCCAAGGTATTATTGACTGTATATTTGAAGACGAACATGGTCTAGTATTAGTCGACTATAAGACCGATCGCATAGTTAATGGAAATTGGGTTGAACAGGCAGAAGTACATCGTTTCCAATTAGAAATGTATGCTCGAGGCTTAGAGATGATTTTGCATCGTAAAGTTGATGAGATTTATCTGTTTTTCTTCGACGGAGGCCAAGCTGTTCGTTTATAATATAAATATTCATAATAATCGGAGGGGAAAAAGTGAGTCAACAGATTTCAGAAAAACAGGTTGAACCAACAGGGAAAAAGCCAATTGCATTGGCAGTAACGTTAGTTCTGTTAGTAATTTGTGCAATGCTTGCTGTTTTGTTTGCAACAAAAAATATGAGTTATGGTCAAGATCAAAAAGCCGAAACTGGCAAACATATTTTTACTCATTTAGCTACGTTCAATGAGAAGAACACATTGCTGCTACAGTACAATTACGATATTGTAGATTTTTCACCAGAAGATCATAAGCTGGCAAGATTAACGGCAGCACATGCTATTCCGTTAGTGGTAGAAGTGAAACAAGAACTTTCTCAATTGATTAGAATTGCTGATGATTATGAAAAAACCGCTTTTACTGCTCAAGCTACAAAGGAGCTTCAATGGATGCAAGTAATTGAGGAGCAACTTCAATTGATCTCAACGCAAGAGGGTGAGCTTACGCAAGCCGAACTTGACCAACTGAATGCGCTGATCGAAGGGTCCGAATACTTATCACAGGTCGTGAATAGCTTTAACTTTAATGTTGAAGGCAACAAAAATGCGATGATCAGATTAGCTAACGGTTTTGATTGGATCGAGCAAGTCCAATCGATCGAGCAATATGTCAATGTTGAAGCAGTACAATAAAAATCAACTAAACTATATGTATAGGTTACATAATGATAACCGACAATAAGGAGAGAAGATAATGGAATGTTTATTTTGTGAAATTATAGAAGGTACGATTCCTTCGACTAAAGTTTATGAAAATGAGCATGTACTTGCGTTCAGAGACATCTCGCCGGTAGCACCTACCCATATTTTAATCATTCCGAAGAAGCATATTGCTACGATGAATGATGTTTCGCGCGAGGATGACCTAGCTGTTGCTGAAATATTTGCAGCTGCTCGTCATATTGCAGAAACTGAAGGTTATGCCGAGGCTGGATACCGTCTAATTAACAATGTTAACGCTGATGGTGGACAGGTTGTATACCATTTACATTTCCATCTATTAGCTGGAAAAATGATGGGTCCTTTATTAGCAGAATAAGTTCTGATTAAGAAGTTGACATTGCCTTAATTTTTAACGTATAATTAAGGTTGATGAACCGTGGAATAAACTCTGGACGGTCTGTTTCGGAGGGAGGGATAACTGGTGTCTGAAATTAAAGTTCGTAAAAACGAAACTATTGATGCTGCGCTTCGTCGCTTTAAGCGTTCCACTGCAAAAGATGGTATCTTGGCAGAGGTTAAGAAACGTAAGCACTATGAAAAGCCAAGCGTAAAGCGTAAGAAGAAGTCTGAGGCTGCGCGCAAGAGAAAGTTTTAGGAGGATCCTTCCATAATGAACCTGAGCGATAGATTGATCGATGATATGAAACAAGCAATGAAAAGTCAGGACAAGTTGAAACTTAGCACAATTCGTATGATGCGTGCATCTGTTAAAAACTTGGAGATTGATCTTAAACGTCCTTTGGACGATAGTGAAGTGCTTGATGTATTGAGTCGTGAGATCAAACAACGTAAAGATTCCCTCCAAGAATTTGAGAAAGCTGGTCGTGATGACCTTGTCGTAAATCTTGCAACAGAAATTGATATTATTAGTAAATACCTTCCCGAACAGCTAACTGAAGAAGAGATTCAAGAGATAGTAAGGCAGACCATCCAAGAACTCGGTGCTTCTTCGAAAGCCGACATGGGGAAAGTGATGGGCGCCCTTATGCCAAAAACTAAAGGACGCGCTGACGGTAGACTAGTAAATAATGCAGTGCAACAATTTCTGCAATAGAATACGTGCGGACTCAAAAACACCCCTTAGGGGGTGTTTTTTTTACTTCTAATAACGAGCCAACTTTATATGAACAATGTGTTATAATAAATGAAACATTTAACTAAGATAGACGTATATAGTGGAGTGGCAAAAGAGGAGGGAAAGCATGTCTAGCAAATTTTTTACTCATCGCTTCCGTGAACTGCTTACTGTTGTTGTTATATGTTTATTTGCGACATTACTTGTTGCGGGATTAATTGCCCCAACTGTGGCTCAGGCGCAGGTCACATCCGCCGGACCTGCAGTATATGAAATACCTCTGAAAGGAAAAGTAGACCCAAGTATGGTTTCCTTTCTTGAAAGAGCTTTCAGCGAAGCGGATGAAGCTCACGCGAGTCATATCGTTATCGTCCTAAATACTTATGGGGGACGTGTCGATTCCGCAAGTGAAATAGGCGAATTATTACGAGCGCAGCAAATTCCGATTACTGTATTTGTTGAAGGGAAAGCAGTTTCAGCCGGTACTTATATTGCGCTGAATGCTGATTACATCGCGATGCAATCAGGAAGTACGATTGGATCAGCGGCAGTTGTCGATGGCAGTGGTACACTAATTGATAATCCAAAAACAATTAGTTTCTGGGTAGATCAAATGCAAGAGGCAGCAAGACTTCATGGTCGCGATGTCAATGTTGCTGCAGCGATGGTCGATCCTCGAATTGAGATCGATTTATCAGCCACATTAGGCAAAGTTAAGACTGTAGGCGATGTCATTGCAATATCAGCAAGTGAAGCATTACGAATTGGATATTCTGATTTCAATGCGGAGGATGTTGCTGATGTACTAAGTTTTCATGACCTTGCCGGTCGCGATATTATAACGATGGCGCCGAGTGCAGCTGAAAATGTGGCAAGTTTTCTTGTTAACCCTATTGTATCCACCATATTATTAATATTGGGTTTTGCAGGTCTAGCCATTGAGTTATTCGTGCCTGGCTTTGGATTACCTGGTATTCTAGGAGCGATTAGTATGGGCTTATTCTTCTTTGGTTCATTCGTGTCAGGATTTGCAGGAATGGAAACAATCGTACTCTTTATTGTTGGAATTATTTTGGTTATTTTAGAATTAATAGTCCCGGCTTTTGGTATACTGGGATTATTGGGAGGAGGAGCTATTATCGCAGGCATATTACTTGCTTCGCCAGATTGGAAGACTGGACTTACATCCATCGTTATTGCATTAGTGATCGCTATCATCTTAGTTATTATTGTTTCACGAACAAAAAAAGGCAGAGGGGTTTGGAATAAATTCGTTCTACGAGAAAAACTTACAACAGAAGAAGGATTTATATCTGCAGACTCGAAAGATTCGCTATTAGGATTAGAAGGAATTACAGCAACACCACTTCGACCAGCAGGAGCAGCATTCATCGGCAATGAACGCGTTGACGTTGTAACTGAAGGTGGATTCGTAGAGTTGAATCGACCCGTCGTTGTTATAAAGGCTGAAGGTACATGGGTAGTAGTTAGAGAAGTGAAGGAAAACGTTTAAGTTGATTACAATTTGAGAGGAATGATTGAATGTTAGGTTTAGACTCAGGTTTGATGGCAATATTCGGATTAGATCCAGGTTTGGTTGCAGTGATTTTTGTGATATTGGCGATAATTGTAATAAGTGTGTTATTAAGCTTCTTCCCGATTATGCTGTGGATTTCAGCACTTGCTTCAGGCGTTAAAGTAGGGATTATTACACTATTTGCGATGAGATTACGTCGCGTAGTTCCTAGTCGTATCGTAAATCCATTAATTAAAGCTACAAAAGCAGGACTTGGTTTATCTATTAATCAGCTGGAAAGCCATTTTCTAGCAGGTGGTAACGTAGACCGTGTAGTTAATGCGTTGATAGCAGCACAGCGTGCTAATATTCCATTGCCATTTGAACGTGCAGCAGCTATTGATTTAGCTGGTCGTGACGTACTACAGGCAGTACAGATGAGTGTTAACCCAAAAGTTATTGAAACTCCAATTGTTTCAGCAGTAGCGAAAGACGGTATCGAAGTTAAAGTTAGAGCGCGAGTAACTGTTCGTGCAAACATTGATCGTCTAGTCGGTGGTGCTGGTGAAGATACTATTATCGCACGTATCGGTGAAGGTATTGTATCTACAGTAGGTAGCTCTAATT